>JBIJCH010000160.1:0-5508 GCA_044344815.1 Flavobacteriales bacterium
TTCATGAACACCACGATCTTGGGCACGCCCACCTGACGGCCGAGCAGGATGTGCTCGCGGGTCTGGGGCATGGGACCGTCCGTGGCGGCCACCACCAGGATGGCGCCGTCCATCTGCGCGGCACCCGTCACCATGTTCTTCACATAGTCGGCGTGACCCGGGCAGTCCACGTGGGCGTAGTGACGGTTGGCCGTCTGGTACTCCACGTGTGCGGTGTTGATGGTGATACCGCGCTCCTTTTCCTCGGGGGCGTTGTCGATGGAATCGAAGCTGCGCTTCTCCGAGAGGCCCTTGCTGGCCAGCACGGAGGTGATGGCGGCGGTCAACGTGGTCTTGCCATGGTCAACGTGACCGATGGTGCCGATGTTGACGTGCGGCTTGGTACGTACGAAAGTCTCCTTTGCCATTGTCGTTCGGTCGTTGGGTTGTTCCTGTTCTGTTCAGTCCTTCGCGTTGCTGTGCAAGCCCTCCGCCTTGCGGTGGATGTAGCGGTGCCTTGTCCTTGAGCCTTTGACGGGAATTGAACCCGTGACCTCTTCCTTACCAAGGAAGTGCTCTACCCCTGAGCTACAAAGGCCGATGTTCCGTTCGAAATGCCTGGGATGGGAGTCCTCGGCGTGGTGCCCGCCCCATGGGCGGGCGGTCGAGAGCGGGAGACGAGATTCGAACCCGCGACGTTCAGCTTGGAAGGCTGATGCTCTACCACTGAGCTACTCCCGCAGGTGGCCGGTCGGTGGAGGTGTCCTTCATGCCGGATGCCTGGGCATCCGGGGCTCCGTCGTGTGGTGGGGAGAGCAGGATTCGAACCTACGAAGTCGTAAGACAACAGATTTACAGTCTGCCCCCGTTGGCCACTTGGGTATCTCCCCTTTTCGATCGGCTCTGGGAGCCAATGAAGGGACTCGAACCCCCGACCGGCTGATTACAAATCAGCTGCTCTACCAGCTGAGCTACATTGGCCTGTACAGCACGTGAAAGAACACCTTTCCACCCGCTCCCGGAACGAGGTTCCGGAAATGGGCCTGCAAATGTAGAAAGAATACCCACCGCTCCAAATGGCGGCGGCCACGTTTTTCAACGTGGCCGCCCTCAAGGGCCGGATATGCCGACCAAGCCCTGATATCCAGCTGGTTACCCCGCGCTCCGCAGGCGCAGCTTATTCCGCTCGGCCTGCCGGCGCAGCGCCTCCACCGCCATGTCGGTGGCCTCCTCGAAGCTCTTGCTGTGGCGCTTGGCGAACAGGTCCCGGCCAGGAACGGCCAACCTGATCTCCACCACCTTGTTCTCCCGGTGGTCGGTGTCTTTCGCCAAACGGAGGAACACCTCCCCGCCCAGGATGCTTTCATGGAACTGGGTGAGCTTGTTCAGGCGCTCCTTGATGAAGCCGACCAGTTTGATGTCGGCATCGAAGTGGATGGATTGCACGTTCACGTTCATGATCCTTGTGAGGTTGATCGTTTGTTCGTTGAGTTCGTGTCCGGCTCATTCACCGCCCCGCGGATGGGCCTGCCGATGCACCTTCCTGAGCTTCTCCACGGTGTTGTGCGTGTACACCTGGGTGGCCGCCAGGCCGGCATGCCCCAGCAGTTCCTTCACCGCGTTCAGATCGGCGCCGTGCTCGAGCATGTGCGTGGCGAAGGTGTGCCGCAACACATGCGGACTGCGCTTCCGCTGGGTGGTGACGGTGCCGAGGTAACGGTCCACAAGACGTTGTACGCTGCGACGGTTCAAGGGTTCGCCCCTCAAGGTAAGGAATAAGTGACCGTCCCGGGCGCCTGGCGCATCGGGCAGGGAACGCCGGGCCTCCAGGTAGGTGGCGAGCAGGTCCATCATGCCCTTGGACAACGGCAGCACCCGCTCCTTGTTGCGCTTGCCGAGCACCCGCAGGGTGCAGGCCGACGCGTCCAGGTCCATGACCCCCAGCCCCAGCAGCTCCGCCAGGCGCATCCCGGTGCCGTAGAACAGCTCCATGATGCAGCGGTCGCGCACGCCCTCGAAGCCATCGGGCCAGCGGATGCCCGCGAAAAGCCGGTCCATGCGCTGCTCCTCCACGAACTCGGGCAGGCGCTTCGGTGTCCTGGGCGGGTCGATCAGGTCCGTGGGGTCCTGCTCCACAACCCCCACCAGCCGGGCGAAGCGGTAATAGGCACGCAGGGCGCTCAGCTTGCGGTTCACGCTCCGGGGGCCGGTGCCCGAGGCCATCAGGTCCATCATCCAGGCCCGCACCGCACGGGCTCCGGCCTGCTCGGGCAGCTCCACCCCCGCCTGCGCCTGCAGGAACGCCGTGAACTGGGCGAGGTCACGGCGGTAGGCCGCCACCGTGTGCGGACTGCAACGCTTCTCATGCGCCAGGTGGTCAAGGAAGCGATCGAGCAGCATGGGCGTAAAAAAGGCGAAAAGACCCGAAGGTCCTTTCGCCTTTAACGATCGTTCGCGACCGGGCGATGCCCGGGCCTGGCCTTACTGCTCGCCGCCGTAGGTCTCGCGCTTGTAAACAGCGCGGAGCACCTCCTTGCGACGCTCCACCGAGGGCTTGATGTATGCCTGACGCTTGCGCAGGGCGCGCAGGGTGCCGGTGCGCTCGAACTTCTTCTTGAACTTCTTGAGCGCCTTGTCGATGGGTTCGCCTTCCTTGACCGGGATGATCAGCATGGTCGTGGTTTCCTTTATCCAGCCCTTGGGGCAATGGGGGTGCAAATATAACGGCCTCGTGGATCCGTGCAACAGCTCTATTTCAGGATCTCACGACCGATGACCAGCTTCTGGATCTCGCTGGTACCCTCCCCGATGGTGCAGAGCTTGCTGTCGCGGTAGAACTTCTCCACCGGGAAATCCTTGGTGTATCCGTAGCCGCCGAAGATCTGCACCGCCTCGGTGCTTGCCCATACGCACACCTCGCTGGCGTAGTACTTGGCCATGGCCCCGGCCTTGGTCACCTTCTGGCCGCGGTCCTTGAGGTCGCTGGCCTGGCGGATGAGCAGCTCGCTCGCCTCGATGCGCGTGGCCATGTCGGCGAGCTTGAAGCTGATGGCCTGGAAGTTGGCGATGGGCTGACCGAACTGCTGGCGCTCCTTGGCGTACTTCACGCTGGCATCGAAGGCGCCCCGGGCTATGCCCAGGCTCAACGCGGCGATGCTGATGCGGCCGCCGTCCAGGATCTTCATGGCCTGCTGGAATCCCTGTCCGACCTGCCCCAGCACGTTCTCCTCGGGAATGCGGCAATCCTCGAAGATGACCTCGGCCGTCTCGCTGGCGCGCATGCCAAGCTTGTTCTCCTTCTTGCCCGCCTTGAGGCCCGGGGTGCCGCGCTCGATCACGAAGGCGGTCATGCCACGGCTGTCCAGCAGTTCGCCGGTGCGCACGATGGCCACCACCACATCACTGCTCTGGCCATGCGTGATCCAGCACTTGGTGCCGTTGAGCACCCACTCGTTGCCCTCCTTGCGGGCCGTGCACTTCATGCGCATGGCGTCGCTGCCCGTGTTGGGCTCGGTGAGCGCCCAGGCACCCAGCCATTCGCCCGTGGCCAGTTTGGTGAGCCACTTCCTCTTCTGCGCATCGTTGCCGAACTGCATGATGTGGCCGGTGCACAGGCTGTTGTGCGCGGCCACGCTGAGGCCGATGCTGCCGCAGATGCGGGCCACCTCCACGATGGTGTCCACGTACTCGTGATAGCCGAGACCGGCGCCGCCGTATTCCTCGGGCACGAACACGCCCAGCATGCCGGCAGGGCCGAAGTGCTTGGTGAAGAGCTCCTTGGGGAAGTACTGGCGCTCGTCCCAATCCATCAGGAGGGGGCGCACCTCGCGTTCGCACAGGTCGCGCACGGCCTGCGCGATCATGGTCTGGTTCTCGGTGGGGGTGAATTCCATGGTCAGTACGTCACAAGACGGGTGAGTGGGGCGTTGAAACGGCTGAGCTTCTCAACGCCGTTGAGGAAGGATAGTTCAATGAGGAAGCTGAAGCCCGCCACCACCCCACCCTGCAGGCGGATGAGCTCGGCGGCCGCGGCGGCCGTTCCTCCGGTGGCCAGCAGGTCGTCGTGCACCAGCACGCGCATGCCGGGCCGCACCGCGTCCACATGCATCTCGATCTCGGCACTGCCGTACTCGAGGTCGTACTTGTGGCTCACGGTGCGCCAGGGCAGCTTGCCCTTCTTGCGCACGGTGACGAAGGGCACGCCGAGCTTCAGGGCGAGGGGCATGCCGTACAGGAAGCCGCGGCTCTCAATGCCTGCGATGGCGTCCACCGGCGAGGTCTGCAATGCCTCCCGGAAGCCCTCCACCACGGCGAGCGAAAGCAGGGGGTCCTCCATCACGGGGGTGATGTCGCGGAACAGGATGCCGGACTTGGGGAAGTCGGGCACCGCGCGGATGGCCTTGCGCAGCCGGGTCTCGAGGTCGGTCACGGTGCCGATAGATAGGGTGCAAGTTTAAGGAAGACGCTGTCGCTGACCAGCGCGCAGCCCTTGATGGCGGCCACATCCCTGAAGGGACCATGCTGCCCCCGGTACGCCACCAGTGCCCGGGCGACCTGCCAGTTGCCATACGGGTGTTCACCGGTATGCGGCGCACCAGCAGGGTGTCCACCACCAGGCGTTCCCGGATGCGCGCCACCGCATCGGGCTTGTCGCGCAGCACGTACACCTCGGCCAACTGGTCCAGGCTGCGGTAACCACCCAGCCTGTCCCGGTACTTGAGCAACGCCCTGGCGAAGGCCGGGCCGATGCCGGGAACGGCCACCAGGGCGGCGCTGTCGGCGCTGTTGAGCTCCACAAGCCGCTGCGTGCCGGCCGCACGCTTCGGCCAGTTCCCGTCGCCTGGTCCTCTGTCCGCCACATGCTCGGGCCAGGGCTTGCGCGGTGCGCTGCTGTCCGGAAGCTGGATGTAAGGCGCCCATTGCGCGAAAAGGTCCGGATCCACCACGCGCATGCGGGCCACGTCGCGCTTGCTGCGGAAGCGCCCGCCCGCCCGCTCGTAGGCGTGGATGGCCGCGGCCTGCCGCTCGCTCAGCCCCAACGCGACCCACTGCTCGAGCGGCAGACCGTTGGGGTCGAACGCGAACAGCTGCGCCACCGGTGCCGCCGCTTCCTTGCCCGGGCGCAGGGCCATGCGCCGGGCCGTATCAGCCGGCCATGCGGCCACTGCGGCGTGCGCCTGGCGCAGCGTGGCGGGGTCCTCGGGGCGCAGCCGTTCCTCCCACGTCACCCACGCCGCCGCGAGCAGGCAGGCCACGGCCAGCAGCGTGAAGCCCCGCCGCTCCGTTCGGTGCAGGTCCAGGCCATCCTTCCAGGTCGGCGAGCGCGCCATGGTCAGGCCATCAATTGCGAACGCAGCACGGCGAGGCCCTCCTCGAAGGACCGCGGAGCGTATCCCAGCTCCCGGCGGGCCTTGTCCAGCAAGAATCCGGTGCGCGGTGGGCGCCTGGCGGGCTGACCGAGATCGGCGCTCTTGACAGGGGACACCACGTTGGTGTCCAGCCCGAAGTAGCGCCCCACGCGACCCACCA
>JBIJCH010000068.1:0-8394 GCA_044344815.1 Flavobacteriales bacterium
TCGGCCTTCACCACCACCACCTGCATGCCGGCCATCACCGCGCTGGCGGGGTTGGTACCGTGCGCGCTGCTGGGGATCAGGGCGATGTTGCGGTGCTTGTCGCCGCGGGCTTCGTGGTAGGCGCGGATCACCATCAGGCCGGCATACTCGCCTTGCGCGCCGCTGTTGGGCTGCAGGCTCACGGCGGTGAATCCGGTGGCCTTGGCCAGGATGTCGCTCAGCTCGCGGAACAACGCCTGGTAGCCTTCGGTCTGCTCCACCGGGGCGAAGGGATGGATGGCGTTCCACTCGGGCCAGCTCAGCGGCATCAGCGTGCTTGCGGCGTTCAGCTTCATGGTGCACGAGCCCAGCGGGATCATGCCGTGCATCAGGCTGAAGTCCTTGTTCTCAAGCTTCTTGATGTAGCGCTGCAGCTCCAGCTCGGTGTGGTGCGTGTTGAACGCCGGGTGGGCGAGGATCCCGCTCTTGCGCTGAAGGTCGGCGGGCACCGCCATGCTGGCGCCGTTGCCGCTGAGCGCCGGGGCGGGCTTGCCCGCTGCCTCGGCCAGTGCCGCCACCACGTCGCTCGCATCGCTCAGGCGCACCGTCTCGTCGAGCGCTATGCTCACGTGGCCGCCATCGTAGCGGAAGTTGATGCCCCGCTTCTCGGCCGCTGCGCGCACCTTGTTCACCTCGGCACCGCTGAGGGTGATGGTGTCGAAGAAGCTGCCGTTGGCCACGGTGTAGCCCAGCGCCTTCGCGGCCTCCGCCACATTGCGGGTGTGGGCATGCACGTTGCGGGCGATGCGCTTCAGGCCGTCGGGGCCGTGGTACACGCCGTACATGCCGGCCATCACGGCGAGCAGGGCCTGCGCGGTGCAGATGTTGCTTGTGGCCTTGTCGCGGCGGATGTGCTGCTCACGCGTCTGTAGCGCCATGCGCAGGCCGCGACGGCCGCGGCGGTCCTGGCTCACGCCGATGATGCGGCCGGGGATCAGGCGCTTGTACTCGTCGGTGGTGCAGAAGAAGGCGGCGTGCGGACCGCCGTAGCCCATGGGCACCCCGAAGCGCTGGCTGTTGCCCACGCACACGTCGGCGCCCCATTCGCCCGGAGGCGTCAGCAGCACCAGCGAGAGCAGGTCTGCGCACACGGCGGTCCTCACGCCGGCCGCCTTGGCCTTCGCCACGATGGCGCGGTGGTCGTTCACGCTGCCGTCGATGGCGGGATACTGCAGCGCGATGCCGAAGTAGCCGTCGGCGGGGTCGAGCGTGTTCACATCGCCAACCACCAGTTCCACGCCGATGGGCGCGCAGCGGGTGCGCAGCACGTCGATGTTCTGGGGATAGAGGCCCTTGTCGGCGAAGAACCTGTGGGCGTTGGCCAGTTCCTTCGGGCGCGCCGCATACAGCATGTGCATGGCCTCGGCGATGGCCGTGGCCTCATCAAGCAGGCTGGCATTGGCGATGGGCAGGCCGGTGAGGTCGGTAACCATCGTCTGGAAGTTCAGGAGCGCCTCCAGGCGGCCTTGGGAGATCTCGGCCTGGTAGGGCGTGTAGGCCGTGTACCACCCGGGGTTCTCGAAGATGTTGCGCTGGATGGGCGGGGGCGTGATGGTGCCGCTGTAGCCCAGACCGATGTAGCTGCGGAAGACCTTGTTCTTCGCACCCACCGCCTTCATATGATCCAGGTGCTGACGCTCGGTGAGCGCCTCACCCGTGGCGAGCGCCTGGGCCGATCGGATGCCCTTCGGTACCGTGCGTTCGATCAGTTCGTCGAGCGATGACACGCCGATGGCCTTCAACATGGCCTGGGTGTCCGCTGCATGGGGGCCGATGTGGCGCTCGTGGTAGGTGACGGATTCCATGGGGGGATGGGGCATTTGCCGGTAAGGCGGCCAAATATAGCTGGGGCCGGACGGGGCCTTCCTGACCGCTTTTGGTTCAACACCGCCGGGGCCGCCCTGTTCGCCCGGGTGGCTACCTTGCCCCCGCATGCGCTTCGTCGTCCTGTTGTTCCTGCTCTGTGCCTCCGGCCTGCATGCCCAGGACCGCATCCTGCTCATGAACGGCCAGGAGCTGAACGTCCGGGTGCTCGGCCAGAGCACCCTCGAGATCCGCTTCATGCAGGAGGTGCGCGACCGGCAACGCCAGGTGGCCGAACCCACCGAGAACGTCTTCAGCGTCACCGACAGCACCGGCAAGGAGACGGTATGGTATTTCCACGACCCCGCCTTCGGCAACGACCTCACCGTCGATGAGATGCGCTGGTTCATCAAGGGGGAGCAGGACGCGCGCATCGGCTATCGCCCCACCGTGCCCGTGTTGGGCGGCTTCCTGCTGGGCGCCGGCCTGGTGATCGGGCTCGACCTGGAGGTGAACTCCCTGTTCATACCGCCGGTCTACGCGGGCCTCATGGCCTGGCCAAGGGTGCATGTCACACCTGGTTCGGTGCGCGACCCGCTCATGGAAGGCGACGACCATTACGCCGCGGGGTATTCGGTGGTCGGCAGGCCCAAGCGCGTGGTCCGAAGCCTGTGGAGCACCGCAGCGGGCGTGGCGGTGGGCCTGCTGGTGCGGCAGCTCATCATCAACCCGGCCCAGGAGCCCTGACCGGCATGGATGCGGGCCCTCGGTCCCGGGCGCTGCGCGTGATCATCCACGGTCACCTCTGGCTCGCCTGCGGGGCCGCCGCACAGACGTGGTTCGTGCAGGACCTCATGGACCGGTCGGGCTGGCGCGCCCCGCTCCTGGGCGCACTGGCCGCCTTCACCGGCTACACCTTCATGCGCCTGGCACGCACCGGTCCGGCGGCCGGCACCGGTGAACAGCACCTGGCCTGGGCCGCCGCGAACCGCAGGCCGTTGCTGGGGGCGATGGTGCTGTGCGCACTGGTGGCGCTGGTGGTGACGGGCCCCCACCTGCCGGCCCTCTGGCGCATGGCCTGGCCGCTCGCGCTGGTGGTGGCGTTGTATGCGGTGCCGGTCTCCATGACCGGCGGCCGTGCGCTGGGCCTTCGGTGGGTGCCCCTGTTGAAGGCCTTCGTGATCGCGGGGGCTTGGGCCTGGACCACCGTTGGACTGCCCGGGGTGTTCGCCGATGGTGACACGCCGCGGGGCGGCAGGGCCTGGCTCTTCACCATGCAGATGGCCTTCTTCCTCGCGATCGCCCTGGTGTTCGACCTGCGCGACAGCGAGCGCGACAAGGGCGATGTGCGCACGCTGCCGCAATTGCTGGGCGGGCGCATCACGCGGGTCATCGCCATGCTGCTCATGCTCTACCCAGCGGCTGTGTTCGCCCTGCTAGCCTACATCGGCCGTTCGATGAGCGCCCTGGAAGGCAACCCGGCATGGCCGTGGGAAATGGTGCTGGCCCTGCTGGGCTACGTGCTGGGCGCGGTGCTCATCGCGCGGAGCGCGACCCTGCGAGGTCCACTGGACCACGGGTTGGTGGTGGATGGACTGCTCGTGCTGGTGCCGCTGCTGTACGCGTCAGGCCTCCGGCTGTGATCACAGCACGGCGTCCAGCGCCTCGCACATCGCCCGAGCCACGTGAAGCACCTGTTCCTCCGTGTGCGCGGCGCTCAGGAAGCCCACCTCATAGCCACTGGGTGCCGCGTACACGCCGCGCTCCAGCAGGGCCGCGTGCAGCCGCGCATAGGTCCGCATGCTCGCACTTTCGATCGCATCGGCGCGACGGATGTGCTCGGCATCGGCGAAGAAGCCCCAGAAGATGGAGCTGATGTGGTCGAGGTGGTAGGCGTAGCCCTTGGCCTTCGCATGGGTGTTCACGATGGAACAGAGCGTGGCGGTCTTCGCTTCCAGTGCCTCGTAGAAACCTGGCTTCAGGCACTCGGTGAGCTGCGCGAGCCCGGCGGCCATGGCCACCGGGTTGCCGCTGAGCGTGCCGGCCTGGTACACGGGCCCCTCGGGCGCGATGTGCTTCATCAGGTCGAGCCTGCCGCCGTAAGCACCCACCGGCATGCCGCCGCCGATGATCTTGCCGTAGGTGACCAGGTCGGGCACGATGCCGTTCACGCAGAACGAGCCGGCGAAGCCCGCGCGGAAGCCGCTGATCACCTCGTCGAAGATCAGGAGCGCCCCATGCGCGGTGCACAACTCGCGCAGGCGTTGGAGGAAGCTCCGCTCCTGGAGCAGCAGTCCGTTGTTCGCCGGGATGGGCTCGATGATGGCGCCGGCGAGCTTGGGCCCGTGCGCGCGGAACACCCGCTCCAACGCGTCATGGTCGTTGAGGGGCACCACCAGCGTGAGCTTCGCGAGCTCCTCGGGCACGCCGGCGCTGCTGGAGGTTCCGAAGGTGGCGAGCCCGCTACCGGCGTTCACCAGCAGGCTGTCCACGTGGCCGTGGTAGCACCCGTCGAATTTGAGGATGAGCTCGCGCTTGGTGGCGCCGCGGGCAAGGCGGATCGCGCTCTGCACGGCCTCCGTGCCGCTGCTCACGAAGCGCACGCGGTCCACGAAGGGGATGCGGTCCACGATCATCCGCCCCAGGCGGTTCTCCTCCTCGGTGGGCGCACCGAACGTGGTGCCCATGGCCACGCGCCGTGTGATGGCCTCCACCACTGCGGGATGCGCGTGCCCCAGGATCAGGGGGCCCCAGCTGTGGCACAGGTCGATGAAGGTGTTGCCGTCCACATCGTGCAGCAGGGCCCCTTCGCCACGGGTGAAGAAGAGCGGCGTGCCGCCCACCGAGCGGAAGGCCCGCACGGGGCTGTTCACACCGCCCGGGAAAAGCTCCAACGCCTCCTTGTACAGCTGCTCCGAACGATCGCGCTTCATGTGATGTACCTCAGGAATAGCGGGCACGAAGCTGCTACTTTCGCGGACATTCCACGGTCATATGCCGGTCACGTTCGAGAACACCCTTGCCTTCGCCCAGGCCCGCGATGCCGCCGATCCCTTGCGCGCCTTCCGGAACGAGTTCCTCTTCCCGCAACACGACGGTCGCGATGTGCGCTATTTCACCGGCAACTCGCTGGGGCTGCAACCGAAGGCCGCTGCCGATGCCTTGAAGCAGGAGCTCGATGATTGGGCCCGTTTCGGCGTGGAGGGGCACTTCCAGGCGAAGCACCCGTGGTACAGCTACCACGAGGAGCTCACGCCTTCGCTGGCGCGGTTGGTGGGTGCCCTGCCGGAAGAGGTGGTGGCCATGAATCAGCTCACCAGCAACCTGCATTTCCTGATGGTGAGCTTCTACCGGCCCAGTGGAATACGGAAGAAGATACTTACCGAGACGCGCCCCTTCCCGAGCGACACCTATGCGTTCGCCTCGCAGATCGCCTTCCACGGCGGGGACCCGGACAAGGACCTGGTGGAGGTGCAGCCCCGCGCGGGCGAGCACACCCTGCGCACCGAGGACATCGTGACGCGGATCAATGAACTGGGCGATGAGCTTGCGCTCGTCTGCTTCGGTGGCGTGAACTTCTACACCGGTCAGGCCTTCGACATGCCGGCGATCACCAAGGCCGCGCATGACGTGGGGGCCATCGCCGGCTTTGACCTGGCGCATGCCGCAGGCAACCTGCACTTGAAGCTGCACGACTGGAATGTCGACTTCGCTTGCTGGTGCAGCTACAAGTACCTCAACAGCGGTCCGGGCAGCGTGGCCGGGGCCTTCGTGCACCAACGCCACCTGGGTAAGCACCTTCCCTTGTTCGCCGGGTGGTGGGGACACGACAAGGGCGAGCGCTTCAAGATGGAGCGCACCTTCAAGCCCATGCCCACGGCCGAGGCCTGGCAGGTCAGTAACGCGCCGGTCTTCAGCATGGCGGTGCACCGCGTGGCGCTGGAGCTTTTCGACCGGGCGGGCATCGCCAACCTGCGCGCCAAGAGCGAACAATTGACCGCCTACCTCGCGTTCATCATCGCCGGGGTGGAGAAAGCCTCCGGCACCCGGCTGGAAGTGATCACCCCGAGCGAACCCGCCCAACGCGGCTGCCAGCTGAGCATCCTGGCCCATGGCCACGGCAAGGCCCTCTTCAACCGCATCACCGAGCGTGGCGTGGTCGCCGACTGGCGCGAGCCCAACGTGATCCGCGTGGCGCCTGTGCCCTTGTACAACAGTTTCGAGGATGTGTACCGCTTCGGGCAGATCCTCCAGGACGTGCTGTCCAACCCCTGACATGAGCAAGAAGAACATCAGCGTTGTCGGCGGCGGCCTTGTGGGCAGCCTGCTCACCGTGTTCCTCGCCAAGCGTGGCCACACCGTGAACCTCTTCGAGCGGCGGCCCGATCCGCGCAGGACCAACGTGTACGCCGGGCGCAGCATCAACCTGGTGGTGAGCCACCGCGGCTGGACCGCGCTGAAGGCCGCCGGCGTGCACGAGGCCGTGGAGCGCATCGTGGTGCCGGTGTACGCCCGCATGACGCACGACCGCGACGGCAAGCTCACGCGCCTGCCCTACAGCATCGACAACAAGGCCATCCACAGCGTGAGCCGCGGTGAGCTGAACAAGGTGATGCTGAGCGAGGCGGAGAAGCTGCCGAACGTGAAGCTCCACTTCGAGCACCGCTGCACCGGCGTGAACCTCGATACCGCCACCTGCACCTTCCACAACGAGGCCACCGGTGAGCACGCTGCCGTGCAGGCCGACCTGGTGTTCGGCAGCGACGGAGCGCCCAGCGCTGTGCGGCAGGAGATGATGAAGGGCCGCTTCAACTTCAGCCAGACCTACATCGAGCACGATTACAAGGAGGTCGCCTTCGCCCCGAACGCCGACGGCACGCCGAAGATGGACCCGCAGTGCCTGCACATCTGGCCGCGCCGCTACTTCATGATGATGGGCCTCGCCAACCAGGACGGCGGCTTCACCGGCACGCTCTTCATGCCCCACAGCGGCGAGTTCTCCTTCGACAACATCAAGGACGAAAAGGACCTGATACGCTTCTTCGGCGAGCACTTCGCCGATGCGATCCCCTTGCTGCCCGACCTTGCGGAGCAGTACTTCCGCAACCCGCAGAGCAACCTCGCCATCATCCGCTGCGGTCCCTGGACGCACAAGGACAAGGTGGCGCTGATCGGCGATGCGGCGCACGCCATCGTGCCGTTCTATGGGGAGGGCATGAACGCCGGCTACGAGGACTGCAAGGTGCTGAACGACCTGCTGAACGAGCACGGCGATGACAATTGGGGCACCGTGCTCGATGCTTACGGCAAGGCCCGCAAGCCCAACGGCGATGCCATCGCCGACCTCAGCCTGCGCAATTTCATCGAGATGCGCGACCTGGTGGCCGACCCCAAGTTCATCCTGCGCAAGAAGATCGAGGGCCGCCTGCAGGCAAAGCACCCGGGCAAGTGGATACCGCTGTACAGTCAGGTGAAGTTCAGCGACATCGGCTACAAGGCCGCCTGGGACGAGGGCCTGCGCCACGACCGCATCATGGAACAGGTGCTGGCGCTCCCGGACATCGAGGAGCAGTGGGAGAGCGAGGCGGTGGAGAAGAAGGCGTTGGAGCTGCTTGAGGCGGTGCGATAGGGCTCCCCACACCACCCCGTTGATACGTTCGTCCGTCCGTCGGCGTTGAAGCCTTGGCCCATGGGCCAACTTGCACGCATGCTGCGGTGGTCCATCCTTCTGCTGGTGGTGTTATCGGGTCTCCACGCCGATGCACAAAGCCTTTACGGCCGCAAACGCAAGGACATCATTCCGCTCGACGGACAGGCCAAGCGCATCGGCTGGTTCGTGGGGCCGGGGCTCACGTACACGCTGCCACGCTTCAAGAACGAGGAGGAGGAAGTGTTCCGCAGCGGCGATACGGTGTACACGGCCACATACGACCCCGCGGGCCGCATCGGGCTCTACCTTGAAGGTGGCCTCACCTGGTATACGCGCGATCCGGTGATCGTGGACTACCTGGACCTCGGCCTCGCGTACAAGAACCTGCGCGGTGCGGAGGCGTACACCGGCACCCTGCTGCGCGGTGACACGGCTTCCACGCAGGAAGCGGAAGGCAGCTTTGCCGAGCGGATGCTCACCCTCAGCTTCAACGCGAACAAGTTCATCCCCACCCGCCCCTACCAGTTCGTGCAGCTGAGCCTCGGGGCCAATGCGGACTACAGGCTGGGCAGTGCCTACGAGCACACCGGCGATCCGCTGCTCAATGGCCACCAGTTCCCGCCCGATCTGTGGGCGCAGCTCCATTTCAAGGTCGGCTACGGCTTCAAGCTCACCGGCAACCTGATCCTGATCCCGGCCTTGGAGACACCTGTGTTCAGCTTCGCTCCCGAGGACGAGGGTTTCGGGCGGATGCAGTGGTTCAGCAGCGCCTACCGCCCCATCATCTTCAGCCTGCGCTTCCTCTTCCTGCGCGCCCGGGACGGCTTCGACTGTCCGCCGCCCATCCGCCACAACGAGTGGGAGCGCACCAAGACGGTGAACCCGAAGCCCCCCAACAAGTG
>JBIJCH010000225.1:0-4663 GCA_044344815.1 Flavobacteriales bacterium
CGCCCCAGCACCGCGACAACTTCCTGAAGCTGGTGAAGGAGCACTACTACGACAGCCTCCTGTGGCACCGGGTGATCCCCCAGTTCATGATCCAGGGCGGCGACCCCAACAGCAAGCGCGCCAAGCCGGGCGAGCCCCTAGGCATGGGAGGGCCGGGCTACACCGTGCCCGCCGAGTTCAGCAAGACCTTCATCCATAAGAAGGGAGCCCTTTCCGCTGCGCGGCAGGGCGACCAGGTGAACCCCACCAAGGCCAGCAGCGGCAGCCAGTTCTACATCGTGCAGGGCAAGAGCTGGCAGCCTGCCGAGATCGACATGCTGGTGCAGCGCAAGCAGGCCATGAACCCCGCCGCCGGCTACGGCTACACCTCCGAGCAGACAGCCACTTACACCAGCCTCGGCGGAGCCCCCCACCTCGATGGGGACTACACCGTGTTCGGCGAGGTGGTCGAGGGCCTGGAGGTGATCGACAAGATCGCTGCCGTGCAATGCGGGCAGGGTGACCGCCCCGTGCAGGACGTGCACATGTGGATGCGCCTGGTGAAATGAGCCTCGCCGAACGCATCGCGGCCCTCGAGGAGGAGGTGCGCAACGCCACGGCCCGCACGGCCGACGAGGTGGAGCGCTTCCGCGTGGCCATGATCGGCCGCAACGGGGCCGTCACCGCCCTGTTCGACGAGTTCAAGCAGGTGGCCGCCGAGGAGAAGCGCGCCCTGGGCCAGCGCCTCAACCAGCTGAAACAGAGCGCCCAGGCCCGCTGGGAGGAGCTGAAGCAGGCCTCCGGGTCAGGCGCATCGACCGCCGTCCAGGAGGGCGATCCCACCCGCCCCGCGGCCATCGATGCCGCAGGCGCGCTCCACCCCATCACCCTGGTGCGTCAGCGCATCGTGAACACCTTCGAGCGCATCGGCTTCACCGTGAGCCAGGGCCCCGAGGTGGAGGACGACCACCACAACTTCAGCGCGCTCAACTTCCCGCCCGACCACCCGGCCCGCGACATGCAGGACACCTTCTTCGTGGAGGGCATGGGGCAGTGGGCGCTGCGCACGCACACCAGCAGCGTACAGGTACGGGTGATGGAGGGTTCGAAACCGCCCATCCGCACCATCAGCCCCGGCCGCGTGTACCGCAACGAGGCCATCAGCTCCCGCGCACACTGCATGTTCCACCAGGTGGAAGGCCTGTACGTGGACAAGGGCGTGAGCTTCGCCGAGCTCAAGGGCACGCTCGACCATTTCGTGAAGAGCATGTTCGGGCCCGAGGCGCGGATCCGCATGCGGCCCAGCTATTTCCCTTTCACCGAGCCCAGCGCCGAGGTGGACATGAGCTGCACGGTGTGCGGCGGCAGCGGGTGCGGCCTGTGCAAGCAGAGCGGCTGGGTGGAGATCATGGGCTGCGGCATGGTGGATCCCGCCGTGCTCAGCAACTGCGGCATCGACCCCGGGGTGTACAGTGGATACGCGTTCGGCATGGGCGTGGAGCGCATCGCGCAGCTCATCTACCGCGTTCCGGACCTGCGGCTGTACTGGGAGAACGACGTCCGCTTCCTGGAGCAGTTCCGGGCCGACGCGTTCCGCAGCTGAACGCATTGGCCGCAGAGGCCCAAAGTCGCAGCGCTGATGAGCAACGACCGGCATCCCTCCTCAAAGCCGGTGTCGGGCCCCGAACCCCTGGACACCGACGTGCTGGTGATCGGCGGGGGACCCGGCGGGGGCACGGCCGCGTTGCAGCTGGCACGGCACGGTGTGCGCACGGTGCTGGTGGAGAAAGCGGTCTTCCCGCGCGACAAGGTGTGCGGCGACGCATTGAGCGGCAAGGTGATGCGCGTGCTGGAACGGATCGACCCCGCGCTGGTCCGGGAGGTGAATGTTGATGCACGCCGGATGCCCAGCTGGGGCGTCACCTTCGTGGCCCCCGGTGGAAGGTCATTGCGCGTGCCCTTCTCGCGGGAAACCGGCGTGGGCGAGGCCCCCGGCGCGATACTGCCCCGCCTTGCCTTCGACGCCCTGCTCTTCGACGCCGTGAAACGCAACGGCGGCGTTCCGGTGCTGGAGGCGACCGCGGCGAAGCAGTACATGCGCACGGCGGACGGCTGGACGGTAGCCCTTGACGGTGGAGCTTCCGTGCGATGCAGGCTCGTGCTGGCCGCCGACGGCGCCAACTCGCACTTCGCCCGCCACGTGGCCGGCCTGCCCATGGAGCCGCGGCACCACGCCGCCGGGGTGCGCGCCTACTACCGCGGCATCACCGGGCTCGACCCCCAGGGCTTCATCGAACTGCACTTCCTCAAGGAGCTGCTGCCCGGCTACCTGTGGATCTTCCCCCTCCCCGATGGGCGCGCCAACGTGGGCCTTGGTCTGCGCAGCGATCATGTGCGGGAACGCAAGCTCGACCTCAAGACCGAGCTGCAACGCCTGGTGACCACGCACCCCACGCTCAAGGACCGCTTCGCGCACGCCACCCCCGAAGGACCGGTGCAGGGCATGGGCCTGCCGTTGGGCAGCAAAAGGCACCCGCTGAGCGGCGATGGCTACCTGCTGATCGGCGATGCCGGCCACCTCATCGACCCCTTCACCGGCGAGGGCATCAGCCACGCGATGATCAGCGGTTCGCACGCGGCCGACGTGGCGCATGAAGCCCTGCGCGAAGGCCGCACCGATGGCGCCTTCCTCAAGGCCTACGACACGCGCGTGTGGAAGCGGCTGGGCCAGGAACTGGCGATCAGCACACGCCTGCAGGACCTCGCCCACCAGGCATGGCTGTTCGACCTCGTGGTGAAGCGCGCCAACCGCAACCCCGCACTGGCCGACACCATCAGCAGCATGTTCACCGACCTCGACCTGCGCGCGCGGTTGAAGCAGCCCGGCTTCTACATGGACCTGATGCTGGGCCGCGGGCTGAAGCGGTCCTAGGCCGGGCTCAACTTCAGCATGTTCGCCATCCCCTTCTCGGCGATGGGCATGCTCGCGATGTTGATCACCAGGTCGCCCTTCTGCACGTGGTTGCGCTTGCGCAGCAGGTGCTTGATGTCGGCGATGGTGTGGTCGGTGCTCACCGTCTTGTCGTAGTAGTGCGCCCGCACGCCCCACACCAGGTTGAGCATGCAGAGGATGTTGGGGTTGCTGGTGAAGGCGTAGATGTTCGCCTTCGGCCGCATGCTGCTGATCTTGAAGGCGGTGTAGCCGCTGTGGGTCATCGTCACGATGGCCTTCACGGGCATGGCCTCGGTCATGCGCACGGCGGCGATGCTGATGGCGTCGCTCACGGTGCGCTCGTTGCTCTCGAGCGGCGGGTTGGGTACGTTGTACATGCCCTCGGCCGTCTCCATCTCCACCAGGATGCGGTTCATGGCCTTCACCACCTCAACAGGGTGCTTGCCCACGCTCGTCTCGGCGCTCAGCATCACGGCATCGGCGTGGTCGAGCACGGCGTTGGCCACGTCGTTCACCTCGGCGCGGGTGGGGGTGATGTTGGTGATCATGCTCTCCATCATCTGCGTGGCCACGATCACCGGGCGGTGCATGGCCAGGCAGCGGCGGATGAGGTCCTTCTGCACCAGGGGCACCTTCTCCATGGGGATCTCCACGCCCAGGTCGCCGCGGGCCACCATCAGGGCATCGGCCTCGCGGATGATGTCGTCGATCTCAAGCAGGGCCTCGGGCTTCTCGATCTTGGCGATCACCCGGGCGTGCTTGTCCTGCGCGCGGATGATGTGCTTGAGCTCGATGATGTCGCGGGCGCTGCGCACGAAGCTCAGGCCCAACCAGTCCACGTTCTGCTCCAGCGCGAAATCAAGGTCCTTCAGGTCCTTCCCGGTAAGGCAGGGCAGGCTCACCTTGGTGTTCGGCAGGTTCAGGCCCTTGTTGGCGCTGAGCGGACCGCCGTTGACAACGCGTGTTGTCACACGGCTGCGACCGTCAGTGGCCACCACCTCCAGGCGGATCTTGCCATCGTCGAGCAGGGCGATCTCCCCGGGCTTCACGTCCTGGGGGAACTGGGCGTAGGTGGTGCTCACCAGGCCGGGCCGGCCCAGCACAGGCTCGGTGGTGATCACCAGCTCACTGCCGTCGGCCAGGTCGATGGGGCCGTTCTCCATGCCGCCCACGCGGAGCTTGGGACCCTGGAGATCGGCCAGGATGGCGGTGTTGAGCCCGAGCTCCTCGTTGAGCCGGCGGATGTTGGCGATGAGCTCCGTGTAGAAGTCGTAGGCGCCGTGGCTGAAGTTCAGGCGCGCCACGTCCATGCCGGCGCGCAGCAGTTCGCGCAGCACATCGGGGGAGGCGCTGGCCGGCCCGATGGTGGCCACGATCTTGGTCTTGGGGTCGTTCATGTGTTCACTGCAGCAGTTTATGGCCCGAGCGAAGGTCCTGGTAGGCGAGCAGATAGGCCGTGAGCACGAAGTCGCTCGCCCTGACCTGCTGCAGGAGATCGGCGGGGGCGATGGGTGCGTTCTCGTCCACGATGAGGAAGAAGTCGGCCTGGCGCTGCTCCTTCACCAGAATGGCGTCATCCCCGTGATTGTTCACGAGCGTCCAGCGCACGTTCTGATCGGTGTCCAGGTGGTCGAAGGCCGCGAAATGGAGGTCCTTGACCGGACCGGGCTCCACGATGTCGTTGCGGCGCCTTGCGAGGTTGATGCCCAGGGAGCGGTTCAGGGACCAGCA
>JBIJCH010000069.1:0-8351 GCA_044344815.1 Flavobacteriales bacterium
GGCAGACCTCCAGGTCCTGGCCCTTGATCATGTCCACCATGTCCTGCACGCGCTGCATGGCCGCGTCCTGCTTGCGGGTGTTGTTGAACTCGATGGCCTGGTCGATGGCTGCGAGCAGGTCGTCGATGAGCTTGCCCTCCTCCTCGGTGGCCTTGCCGGCCATCCTGGTCTGGAACTGCTCGAGGAAGTATTTGATGCCGTCCACATCGTAGATGACCTTGTCGTACTTGTCGTCCACCGCACCATCGCTGTTGAGCACCTTGGTCTTGAACACGTTGCCGCGGAAGGGGCGGAAGTCGTCCTTGTCCTCGGGGCTCAGCGGGCGGTACACGTCCATCACCCATTCGCTCACGTTGCCGGCCATGTTGTACAGGCCGTAGTCGTTGGGCCAGTAGCTGAACACGGGGGAGGTGACGTCGGCATTGTCGTTGAGGCTGCCGGCCACGCCCATGTAGTCGCCGCGGCCGCGCATGAAGTTGCCGCGGAAGTCGCCGTAGAAAGCACCGCCCTTCTTGCGGCTGTCGTAGCGCACCCAGTGGCCGTTCCACGGGTAGATGCGGCGCTCCACGATGCGCTCATCGATGCTGTTGCCCACCAGGCCGTAGGCGGCGTACTCCCACTCGGCCTCGGTCGGCAGGCGGTATCGGGGCAGCAGGATGCCGTCCTCCATGCGCACGTTGCGGGTGTCGCGGTTGGGGTTGAAGTCCTGGACGCCGTCCACCTTCTTGCCGCTCTCGTACTGGCCGGCCAGGTAGGCATCGGTGGTGAAGTGGTCCTCGTTGATCTGGTTGGGGTAGTCCTCGAAGAGGCCCTCGCGGATGAGGATGAGCTCGTTCACCCGGTCGGTGCGCCAGGCGCAGAAGTCGTTCGCCTGCAGCCAGTTCACGCCCACCACGGGGTAGTCGCGGTAGGCCGGGTGGCGCAGGTAGTATTCGGTGTAAGGCTCCATGAAGGCCAGCTTGCCTCGCCACACCAGCGTGTCGGGCAGGGCCTTCTTGTAGATCTCCGGATAGTCCGCGCCGAACACGCGGTCGATCCAGTAGAGGTACTCGAGCCAGTACAAGTTGGTGACCTCCGTCTCGTCGATGTAGAAGGAGGACACGGTCACCGTCCGGGGGAGGTGGTCCCACTCGTGCAGCAGGTCGTCGGTGATGCGGCCCATGGTGAACTGACCGCCCTCCACGAGCACGAGGCCCGGGCCGGTCTCCTGCTCCCCGAAGGCGGCCTTTTCGAAGCCCCCGTTCTTGGAGTCGTTGTAGTTCCAGCCGGTGGCGCCGCTCTTCTCGAACTGGCAGGAGCTCAGCAGCACCGCGCCCAGCGCGGCGATGCCACTATTCCTTGCGAGGTTCTTCATGGACTTTTCCTTGCGTGATTGCGATCCGATCAGAAGGTGGGGCAGGCGACCACCCGGAACCTTCTTTTCTTGGGTTTACAGTTGAACTGGAGCTGCAGGCTCACCTCGTGCGAACCCGCCGTGGCGGTGGTGAGCTTGCTGGTGGTGACATCGTAGCTGTAGCCGAACTTCAACTTGTCGGTCTGGAAGCCGATCAAAGCGATGAACGCATCGCGGGTGCGGTACCATACACCGGCGGTGATGGGACCATGGTCGAGGTAGAGGCCCAGGTTGAGCTGGCGGAACTCGGCCTGCTGCTGGTAGAGGACGTTCGGGCTGAGGCGGCTCTTGGGCTTGCCGTACTTGCCCCGCATGCCCATGGGGATGGCGGCGCCGGCATGGGCGGTGAGCTTCATGGGCAGCTTGCTGGTGCCCACGATCAGCGATTCGTTCGGTTCGGTGAGGTGGTGCGCTGCGAAGCCCACGTAGATGATGTCCGTGTAGCCCAGGATGCCAGCGGAGAAATCGGCGTTGCCCACGCTGCCGCCGCGGGGCACATCGTTCGTGTTGTAGATGAAGCCCCGGCGGGGGTCGATCTGGTCGCCGAAGGTGAGCTTGCTCCAGTCCAGCGACTTCTGGAAGTAGGTGGCCTGGAAGCCCGCCTTGATGGAGAACGTGCGCGAGATCGCCTGCTGGTAGGAGTAGATGCCGCTCACCGTGGTGGTGTTGAGCGTACCCTTGCCGGCCTGGTCGTTGGTGACCAGCAGGCCGAGGCCGCCGCTGAGGCCCTCCACATGCTGATCGTAGCTGGCGCTGGTGGTGACGAAGGTGCCGGTGAGCGCCGGCCACTGGTTGCGGTAGTTCAGCACCACCCGGGGGCAGCGGGCCGTGCCCGCGAAGGCGGGGTTCAGGTAGAGCGGGTTCGCATAGAACTGCGTGAACTGAGGGTCCTGCGCGGCCACCTCCGTGCTGCCCACGAGCACCATCGCGACCCCCACGGCCGCCTTGACCAAGCTGCGTTTCATCATGCTCACCATCGATCGGTGCACCAGTGCAAGCGCCAAGTATACGAAGCCCCCCGCGTCATGGTTCACCCTGTTCTGGCCGCAATAAAGCGGAACCGGATCCGTTCGTCGTGTGTTCTTAACGCAAGGCCGAAGGTAGTATTTTCGGCGAACCTTGTTGAAAACCTGTTAGCAGCTGTTCATGATCAGGACCATCTCCCTGACGGTCACGGGCTTCCTCCTCGCCCTGGCACCCCTTTCCGCGCAGGTGGAGCGCCGGACCTCCGGCACCACCGTTCGCCCCGAGGCCGGCCGGCCGGTCGCGGCCACCCCGACCGAGGCCCCCGCGCGCCCCGAGAAAGGGCTCATGTATGATGCGGACCGGCAGGAACTGCCCTATATCCACGAGAGCATCCCGCTGGCGGCCAACACCACCGGATTCTCGGCCTACCTCACCGAACAACGGTACGTGGCCCTCACCGCCGAGGAGGTCGCCGCCCTGCCGGGTTTGGGCACCGTGACGGCCAGCGAGCCCGAGGTGCGGCAGCGCTTGGGCATGCACCGCAAGCGGCCGGTGGCCCAGGTGGACGTCTATCCCTTCCGCCGGAACCCGCTTACCGGCGCCTACGAGCGCCTCGTGGGGCACAAGCTCAGCATCGTGGAGGAGAAGCGGCGCACCCCGCCCGGCACCCTGCGCAGCGGCACCTATCCCTCCTCGTCCAAGCTCGCCTCCGGCACCTGGTACCGCTTCACCACCCACCAGCGGGGCGTGTACAGGCTCACGTACGAGTTCCTGCAGTCGCTGGGCCATGCCGATGGCCCGGTCCCCAGCGACCAGCTCAACATCTACGGGAACCATGAGGGCATGCTGCCCTTCGAGAACAGCCCGTTCAGGCCCACCGACCTGCGGGCCAACGCCATCGAGATGGTCGATGGTGGCGACGGTCTCTTCGGGCCTGGCGACCATCTGCTGTTCTACGCCAGCGATGCCCAGCGATGGGCCCCGGCCACCGGCGGCTGCGCACCCTGGACGCACGTGAAGAACGTGTTCAGCGACTCGGCCAGCTACTTCGTCGGCATCGGGGTGGACCCCCCCAGGCGCATCGGCGATGCCCCGCTCTCCACCGACCCGGCCACCGTGCAGGTCACAGCCTTCGACGACCGCCAGTTCATCGACCAGGACCAGGTGAACCTGATCAAGACCGGGCGCACGTGGTTCGCCGAGGCGTTCGATGCGGTCACCACCCACACCTACCTCTTCGACATGCCCTACCTGCGCACGCAGGACAGCGTGACGGTGGTGTTCGATGGCGCCTCGCGCACGGTGGGCACCAGCAATGCCAGCTCGTTCACCCTGCAGGCGGGCGGATTCTCCACCACCTTCTCCGAGACCGGTGTGCCCATCAACTACACCAGCATCTACGCCCGGCCCTTCAACCGCTGCTTCCGCTTCCTGCCCGGCTCCAGCAGCCTCACGGTGAGCATCACCTTCAACAAGTTCGACCCGGTGACCAGCCTGGCCTGGACCAACCACCTGGAGGCCTTCGGCCGGCGCGACCTGAAAATGGCGGGCAATCAGCTCTTCTTCCAGGACCGCGCCTCGGTGGGGCCGGCCCAGGTGGCCGAGTTCCAGCTCGACCTGGCCCAGTCGGTGCACCGGGTATGGGACATCACCGACCCGGTGAACGTGGCCAACGTGCCCACCACCAGCTCGGGCTCCCTGCGCACCTGGCGGATGACCACGGACACGCTCCACCATTTCGTCGCCTTCCGCAACAGCGGCTACCTCACGCCCACGGCGGTGGGTGCCGTGGCCAACCAGGACCTGCACGCCACGCCGCTGCCCACCGACATGGTGATCGTGTGCCCCGAGCCCTTCCTGTCGCAGGCCACCCGCCTGGCCGATGCCCGTGTGTCGGAAGGCCTCTCGGTGGTGGTGGTGACCCCGCAGCAGGTGTTCAACGAGTTCAGCAGCGGCCAGCGTGATGCCACCGCCATCAAGCGCTACATGAAGATGCTTTACGACCGCGCCGGCACCGACCCCCTGCTGATGCCGCGCTACCTGTGCCTGTTCGGCGACGGCTCCTACGACAACATCAGCCTCGCTGCCAGCAACCAGAACTGGATCCCCAGCTACCAGACCTCCGTGTCCACCGACCCCACGCGTTCGTACGTGAGCGACGACTATTTCGCGCTGCTGGACGACACCGAGGGGGAGCGCACGTCGGACATCACCGACATCGGCGTGGGGCGTTTCCCGGTGAGCAACCTGGAGCAGGCCCGCCAGATGGTGGACAAGGTGCTGAACTACGACCGCCTGAACCTGTTGAGCACCGCCGCAGGGGTCCAATGTTCCATCGGCAACGATGCCGGCCTGAGCGACTGGCGCAACTGGGTGTTGTTCGTGGGCGACGACCAGGAGGGTGATGGCTTCGAGGGCACGGTGCACATGAACCAGAGCGACGGCCTGGCCACCAGCGTGGAGCTCGAGCACCCTTGCTACAACATCAACAAGATCTACCTCGACGCCTACACCCAGTACAGCACCCCCGGCGGGGAGCGCTACCCCGATGCGCAGAACGAACTGCGTGAGCGGGTGGAGAAGGGTCTTTTGCTGGTGAACTACACCGGTCATGGCGGCGAGGTGGGCTGGGCGCATGAGCGCCTGCTCGACGTGAGCACCATCCTGGGCTGGACCAACCTCGACCGGCTGCCGCTGTTCATGACGGCCACCTGCGAGTTCACCCGCTGGGACGATCCCGCCCGCACCTCGGCCGGCGAGTTCGTGTTCCTGAACCCCGACGGCGGCGGGGTGGGCCTGATGAGCACCACGCGCCTGGCCTTCAGCAGCCAGAACTACACCCTGGCCCAGTTCTTCTACGACCACGTGTTCGATACGCAGGACGAGCAGGGCCGCGGCATGCGCCTGGGCGACATCTACCGCCGCACCAAGGTCGACATCACCACGGCGCAGCCCAACCAGACCAACCACCGCAACTTCGTGCTGATCGGCGACCCCAGCCTGCGCCTGGCCCAACCGCGCACCAAGGCGGTGATCACCAGCATCACCGATACGCTGGGCAACCCCGTGGACACCATCTCGGCGCTGTCCACCGTGCGCATCAGCGGCCAGGTGGTCGATGCCAACGACCAGCTCCTCGCCGACTTCAACGGGCAGGTGATCCCCACCGTGTTCGACAAGAAGGTGACCCAGAGCACCCTGGCCAACGATGGCGGCGCACCGTTCAACTACGGCCTGCGGAAGAACATCATCTACCGCGGCCGGGCCAGCGTGACCGCGGGCCAGTTCAGCTTCACCTTCGTGGTGCCCAAGGACATCCAGTACCAGGTGGGTCCGGGCCGGGTGAGCGTGTACGCCGAGAGCCCCACCACCAACGCCTGCGGCTACACCAACGACCCCCTGGTGGGCGGCACCTCCACCAACGCCGTCACCGACGAGCTCGGTCCGCGCATCGAGCTCTACATGAACGATGAGCGCTTCGTGCCCGGCGGCATCACCGACGAGGAGCCGCTGCTCTTCGCCAAGCTCTTCGACGACAACGGCATCAACACCCTGGGGAACAGCATCGGGCACGACATCGTCGCCGTGCTCGACGAGAACACCGAGCAGGCCCTGGTGCTGAACGACCGGTATGAGGCCGACCTCGACACCTACAAGAGCGGCAAGGTGCGGTACCGCTTCAAGGACCTGGCGGAGGGGCCGCACACCCTGAGCCTCAAGGCCTGGGACGTGTTCAACAACAGCAGCACGCGCAGCACCGAGTTCGTGGTGGCCCCGAGCGCCGAGCTGGCCCTGGAGCATGTGCTGAACTACCCGAACCCCTTCACCACGAGGACCGAGTTCTACTTCGAGCACAACCGGCCGTGCAGCACGCTGGACGTGAAGGTGCAGGTGTTCACCATCGCCGGCCGGCTGGTGAAGACCCTCGACCGGACGTTGTTCTGCGATGGGTTCCGCAGCGAGCCGATGGCGTGGGACGGCCTTGACGACCAGGGCGACAAGCTCGGGCGAGGGGTGTACGTGTACCGCCTGGCGATCACCACCCCCGAGGGCGAGACAGCCGACAAGTTCGAGAAGCTCGTGATCCTGCGTTGATGCGTGCCGGACAATAAGCAGGGGGGGTATCCGTTATATTTGCCGTCCTTTTGCGAGACCTCCTGAGATCCATGAACGTTATGACCATCCGTTGGGGCCTGCCGCTGGCGGGCCTGCTCATCGGGGCCACGGGCAGCGCCCAGGTGAGCACCGGGTGCATCAACGAGCTCTCCGGCCAGGAGTGCGACCAGCAGCTCAACACCATCACCACGGCGGTGCCCTTCCTCATGATCTCCCCCGACTCGCGGGCGGGCGGCATGGGTGATGCGGGCGTGGCCGTGAGCCCGGACGCCAACGCCATCCACTGGAACCCCAGCAAGCTGGTGTTCGCCGAGAACGAGAGCGAGTTCCGGATGTCGTACTCGCCCTGGCTGCGCAACCTGGTGCCCGACATGAGCCTGGCCTACCTCGCCGGCTACAAGCGGCTGGCCAACGGCCGTTCCGCGGTGGGCGGCTCCCTGCGCTACTTCAACCTGGGCAGCATCCAGTTCACCGATGTGAACGGCCAGCCCATCCGCGATTTCAAGCCCGCCGAGTTCGCCGTGGACCTCACCCTGTCCCAGAAGCTGGGCAACCGCACCGCCGGCGGCTTCACCCTGCGCTACATCAACAGCAACCTCACCGGGGGGCTCAACGTGAGCGGGGCCAACACCAAGGCGGGCCAATCCGTGGCCGCCGACCTGTCGTTCTACTACATCAAGGACGACATGCAGTACGGGCGCAAGGACGGCGAGTTCGCCTTCGGCATGAACGTGTCGAACATCGGCGCCAAGATGTCCTACTCCGATGCGGCAAAGACCGACTTCATCCCCATCAACCTGCGCCTGGGGCCCCGCTTCAGCATCGACCTGGACGATTACAACTCGATCACCTGGAACCTCGACATCAACAAGCTGCTGGTGCCCACCCCTCCGGTGTACCTGCTGGACAGCTCTGGCGCGCTGGTGACCGATGACCAGGGCAACCTGGTGATCGCCAGCGGAAAGGACCCGGACCGCGGCGTGGCCGCCGGCATGTTCGGCTCTTTCAGCGATGCGCCGGGCGTGGTGTTCTACGACGAGAGCGGCAATGTGCAGGTGGAATCGGGCAGCATCATGCGCGAGGAGTTCCGCGAGATCAATTTCGGCACCGGCTTCGAGTACTGGTACGCCAAGCAGTTCGCCTTCCGCGCGGGCTACTTCTGGGAGCACTTCACCAAGGGCAACCGCAAGTACGTGACCCTGGGCGCCGGCCTCCGGTACAACGTGTTCTCGCTCGACCTGAGCTACCTGATCGCGAACACGCAGCAGAGCCCGCTGGCGAACACCCTGCGGTTCACCCTCGGCTTCAACTTCAGCGGCAAGAAGAAGAAGGCCGAAGGCGTCGAATGACCCCGTTCCGGATCGGCCTCGGTTTCGATGTGCACCGCCTCGCCGAGGGGCGCGAGCTCTGGCTGGGCGGCGTGCGCATCGACCATCCCGTGGGCGTGCTGGGCCACAGCGATGCCGATGTGCTGCTGCACGCCGTGTGCGATGCCCTCCTCGGTGCGCTGGCCCTGGGCGACATCGGTCACCACTTCCCCGACACCGATCTTCGATGGAAGGGCGCCGACAGCAAGGTGCTGCTGAAGGAGGTGGTGCGCCTGGTGCAGGCGGAGGGCTGGCTGGTGGGCAACGTGGACTGCACCCTGGTGATGGAGCGCCCCCGCATCAAGCCGCACATCCCGGCCATGCGCGCGGTGATGGCCCCCCTGCTGGGCGTGGCCGAGGACGCGGTGAGCATCAAGGCCACCACCAACGAGAAGCTCGGTTACGTGGGTCGCGAGGAGGGCGTGTGCGCCCATGCCGTCGCGCTGCTCCACAAGGCCTAATCGTCGCCGTCGTCGGCCGCGGGCTCGCTGAAGGAGCCCATGGACTGC
>JBIJCH010000071.1:0-8318 GCA_044344815.1 Flavobacteriales bacterium
GCCCTGCAACGGCGCCTGCCACTGCACGGTGGTGCCGCTGCCGCCGACCACCTCCACGGTGACGCTGTCGCCCGGGCACAGTACGTTATCACCCACGGTGCTCACGAAGGGGGTGCCGATGCCGGCGATGGTGAGCGGGCCTGCGCCCAGCAGGCAACCACCGACATCCGTCACCTGCAGGTAGTAGTCACCGAGCTCGGTGACGGCCACCGTGTCGTTGTTCACGTTCAGCGGACCGTCCGGACCCTCCCACGCGTACAGTACGCCCGGTGTCGTGGTCACGAGAAGCGCGGTATCGCCAGGGCAGATGAGGCCATCGGGCGGCAGCGTGAACACCGCTGGCGTCACGGGCGGCACTACGGCGATGTAGTTGTTGAACGCGCACCCCCCCCATGGCACCGAGGCCTGCAACGTGAGCTGGTAGTAGCCATAGGCGTTCACCCAGGCCGTATCGCCACCGGGACTGGTGGCCACGATGCCCGGCCCCTGCCACAACACGAGGTCGCAGCCCGCGCACTGCACGGCCAGCACGGAGGTATCACCCGGGCACAACAACACCGTGTCGGGGAACAAGGCCACGGGCTCGTCCACCTGCACCCAGTAGATGCTGTCCTGCATCATGAAGGTGAGCGTGTCCGACGGGCAGGGCATGTCGAAGATGTTGATGGTGAAGTCGATGGGGTACCAGCCCGTGCCCTGGAAGGCGGACACCGACCAATAGAAGGGGCCGTTGGGCGAGGTGATCGTGCCGCCGGGCAGGCCGCTGCTGTTCACCGCCACGAACACGTTGTTGGGGATCACGCCCGGGAGGCTGTCGATGTAGAACTGGATGTCGGCCGGCCCGAGCACACCGCCGAAGGAGCATCCGGCCACCGTATCACCGTCCAGGATACCGCCCAGGGGATCGTACAGGGTGATGTCCACGCCGGTGACGTTGGGCAGCGGGTCCGACTGCGACATCGTCACCAGGACGGCAACCTCATCAATGCATCCGTTGGGCGCGTTGACCGTGACGAGGTATGCGCCGGATACCGTGGCGAGCACGCTGTCGTTGGCCACAACGGCCCCACCCGGAAGTGTCCACTGCACCTGATCGCCGGGCTGCACCGTGGGGCACCACAGCCACACGGTGGTGTCGCACGGGGTGAGGGGCTGCGGAAAGTCCGCCGCCCAGTTCACGTAGAGCCCGTCGCTGATGGTCGCATCGGGCGGCGTGCTGATGTTGACGTACACGCTGTCCGTCACCGACCAGCAACCGTTCACAGCGGTCATGGTGCACGCGTACCAACCGGTGGCGAGGGCCGAGGCGTAGGGCGCGTTGGAGCCATCAGACCAGAGGATGTCCATCATCGGCCCCTGGCCGGGCTGAGGAGGCAGGAAGGGGTCCGTCCAGTTGAACGGGGTGTGCAGGCCCAGCAGGAAGGCCAAGCAGGTGTCGATCTGCAGCGGGCACAGCGGACCACCCTGGCTGCGCACGCACAGGTCGAGCATGGGTCGCTGGCAGGCGCCGCTGCGCTCCCAGATGTCGTAGGGCTGCCGGCCGGTGACGTAGGCACGCGCCACGAAGCCATCGGAGAGACCGCTGCTGGTGTTCTGCGTGTAGTGGTCGTAGTTCGGATCGCCGCAGAAGCCGGCCGTTCCACTGCTGAAGGGCGCCTCGCCCCAGGCGCCGCCATCGCTGGGGACCACCAGATCGTCGGTGTACGACCCGGTGAACACCAGTGCTCCGCCGGGCAGCGCCGCGATGCGCCCAGCCTGCTTCCCGCCGCGGCCACCGAACTGCTGCGCATCGAGCGGCGACAGCGCGGGGAAGGTGTAACGCGCCACGAAGAGGTCGGGATCGCCCACGGCCAGGAACACGCCATCGCCGTACTGCGCCTGCAGGCCCGTCAGTCCGCAGGTGAAGGTGCCGAACAGGGCCACCGTACCGGCCTGCTGCACCAGCCCTTCCGTGCCCAGGGGTGAATCGGATCCAAGCACCCGCTGACCCAGCAGTTCACCATCGGCATCCACATGCAGCAGGTACACGGCGTGGGGGGCGCCGGCCGGCACCGGGTCGGGCGAGGTGTCCTCGAACACCATGGTCCCTTGCAGGTCGCCGCACAGAACAAGTCCGCCCGCATCGGTCACCTGCAGATCGCGCACATGGTTGAAGCTGCCGCCGCCCGCTCGCCGGAACCATTGCTCCTGCCCTGCCGCGTCGAACTTCACCAGGAAGGTGGCGTTGAACGCAAGGCCGGGGTGCACCACATCGAAGGTGATGGTGTCGCTGAACTGGCCGCACACGTAAATGTTGCCCGCTGCATCGCCCGCCACGTCAACCCCGCGATCGGCATGGCTCGCCGCCCCTTGCTGCAGCCACAGCAGGCTGCCTGCCGCATCGTACGAGGCGATGAACACATCGAAACCGTACTGGAGCGTGAGCGGATCGATGAGGCTGGTGATCGACTGCCCGCTGAAGTCGGCGGTGCCCTTGAACTCGCCCGTGATGGTGACGTGGCCGTTCGGGGTGAGCGTGATCCCGTAGGCGCGTTCGGCCCACACATCGCTCCCGCCCTGCCGCACCCACTGCAGGGCACCGGTCCCCGCATCGAGCTTCGCCAGGAACACGTCCACCGTGCCACCGGCCGAGGTGAGCGCCGTGCCGAACAGGTCGGCCGTGCCGGTGAACTGGCCGGTCACCACCACCTGTCCACCGTCCACGTCGAGCCTCACCGCGCGGTCGGTGCCCGCGCCACCGCAGGTCACGATCCATTGCAGGCCGCCCAACGCATCCAGTTTCGCCACGAAACCGTCGGTGCCACCCGCAGCAACGATGCTGGTGCCATCGTAGGTGAGGCTGTTCGCGAACTCACCGGCCACGTAGATGGAGCCCTGGCCGTCGGTGCGCACATCGGCCACATGATCGGCGCCGAGCCCTCCGACATCCTTCGCCCAATAGGGCTGCGCCAACGCACAGGCGGAACCCAGCGCGGCCGTCAACAGCACGCTTACCGCGCGAAGGCAAAAGGTGCGGTACCGGCGGTGGCTTGGCCCCATGTGCTCCGCCCAAAGTTAGTCCGGATTAGCGCGTTCCTGCCACTTCAGCAGGAGCGAGCACCGTGATGCCGACGCTTCTTCCGGTGGGACCGGAACATACCTGCCACCCTGGCCGGATCGACGCTTCGGAACCGGACTTGATGCTTCCGGAGCACCCGGTAAGGGGTAAGCACCATGGACCTGAACAAGTTCACCATCCGCTCGCAACAGGCCATCCAGCAGGCCCAGACCATCGCCGCCGGCCTTGGTCACCAAGTGCTGGAGAACGGGCACCTGCTCAAGGGCATCCTTGAGGTGGACCAGGACGTGAGCCCCTTCCTGCTGAAGAAGCTCAACGTGAACGTGCCCGTGATGCAACAGGCGCTGGACCGAATCGTGGGCGGCTACCCCAAGGTGAGCGGCGGGCAGATCACCCTGTCACGGTACACCGCCGATTCGCTCACCAAGGCGCTCGCCGCGCTGAAGGAGTTCGGCGATGAGTTCGCCAGCGTGGAGCACCTGCTCATCGGCATATTGGAGAGCGGCGACACCGTGAGCCAGTTGCTGAAGGACAACGGTGCCACCAGGAAGGACCTCATCGCCGCCATAAAGGACCTGCGCAAGGGCGCGAAGGTGACCAGCCAGAGCCAGGAGGAGACCTACAACGCGCTCAACAAGTACGCGAAGAACCTCAACCAGCTCGCCAGGGAGAACAAGCTCGACCCGGTGATCGGCCGCGACGAGGAGATCCGCCGCGTGCTGCAGATCCTCAGCCGCCGCACCAAGAACAACCCCATCCTCATCGGTGAGCCCGGCGTGGGCAAGACCGCCATCGCCGAGGGCATCGCGCAGCGCATAGTCAGCGGCGACATCCCCGAGGACCTGCAGGGCAAGCAGGTGTACGCGCTCGACATCGCGGCGCTGATCGCCGGTGCGAAGTACAAGGGCGAGTTCGAGGAGCGCCTGAAGGCCGTGGTGAAGGAGGTGATCGGTGCCGAGGGCAACATCATCCTCTTCATCGACGAGATCCACACCCTGGTGGGCGCCGGCGGTGGCGAGGGCGCCATGGACGCCGCCAACATCCTGAAGCCCGCCCTGGCACGCGGTGAACTGCGGAGCATCGGCGCCACCACGCTCAACGAGTACCAGAAGTATTTCGAGAAGGACAAGGCCCTGGAGCGCCGCTTCCAGAAGGTGATGGTCGACGAGCCCGGCCGCGAGGACGCCATCTCCATCCTGCGCGGCCTGAAGGACAAGTACGAGAGCCACCACAAGGTGCTGATCAAGGACGCCGCGATCATCGCCGCCGTGGAGTTGAGCACGCGCTACATCGCCGACCGCTTCCTGCCGGACAAGGCCATCGACCTCATCGACGAGGCTGCGAGCAAGCTGCGCATGGAGATCAACTCCAAGCCCGAGGAGCTCGACGAGATCGACCGCCGCATCATGCAGCTCGAGATCGAGCGCGAGGCCATCAAGCGGGAGAACGACGAGGCCAAGCTGGCCGAGATCAACAGGGAGCTGGCCGAGCTGGGGGGACGCCGCGATGGCTTCAAGGCCCGTTGGGAAAGCGAGCGCGCGCTGGTGGAACGCATCAACAGCGCCAAGGACAAGATCGAGGACCTGAAGCACCAGGCCGCGCAGTACGAGCGCGAGGGCGACTTCGGCAAGGTGGCCGAGATCCGCTACGGCCGCATCCAGGAGACCGAAAAGGAACTGGCCGCCGCCAAGGACGAGCTGCTGAAGCTGCAGGCCGAGAGCAAGATGATCAAGGAGGAGGTGGACGTGGAGGAGATCGCCGCCGTGGTGAGCCGCTGGACCGGCATCCCGGTGACCCGCATGCTCGAGGCCGAGCGCACCAAGCTCCTGAAGCTGGAGGACGAGCTGCACAAGCGCGTGATCGGCCAGCATGAGGCCGTGCACGCCGTGGCCGACGCCGTGCGCCGCAGCCGTGCCGGCATGGGCGATGAACGCCGCCCCATCGGCAGCTTCATCTTCCTGGGCACCACCGGCGTGGGCAAGACCGAGCTGGCCAAGGCGCTCAGCGAGATCCTGTTCAACGACGAGCACGCCATGACGCGCATCGACATGAGCGAGTACCAGGAGCGCCACAGCGTGTCCCGCCTCGTGGGTGCGCCTCCGGGCTACGTGGGCTACGACGAGGGCGGCCAGCTCACCGAGGCCGTGCGCCGCAAGCCGTACAGCGTGGTGCTGCTCGACGAGATCGAGAAGGCCCACCCCGACGTGTGGAACATCCTGCTGCAGGTGCTCGACGATGGCCGCCTCACCGACAACAAGGGCCGCGTGGTGAACTTCAAGAACACCATCATCATCATGACGAGCAACATCGGCTCGCACATCATCCAGGAGAACTTCGAGAACCTGGAGAAGAAGGATGTGGATGCCGTGGTGGAGAAGACCCAGCGCGAGGTGATGGAGCTGCTGCGCAAGACCGTGCGCCCCGAGTTCCTCAACCGCGTGGACGAACTGATCATGTTCCGCCCGCTGAGCCAGGACAATGTCCGCGAGATCGTGAAGCTGCAGTTGCACATGCTCATGCACAAGCTGGAAGAGAAGGACATCCACCTCATCCCCAGCGAGGAGCTCATCGCCCACATCTCAAGCACCGGCTTCGACCCTCAGTTCGGTGCGCGCCCCATCAAGCGCATGATCCAGAAGGAACTGCTGAACGAGTTGAGCAAGCAGATCATCGCGGGCACGCTGGAGACCGGCAAGCCGCAGGTGATCGATGTGTTCGATGGGAAGATCGTTTTGAGGAAGCCGGTGGATGCAAAGGAGACGGAAAAGGCGAACGGGAACGTGAAGGCGAAGAAGGACAGGACCGCACAGGTCTGAGGCCATAACAGGTCGCAGGACCAAGGTCCTGTGATCGGAAGCATCGCTCATGCAAGACCAGTTCCACGCCATGCGTAGCTACGCCTTCCTTCTCTTTGCCTTCGTATTGCGGGGCTCCCTGCTTGTCGGCCAGGACAGCACCAGTGTAAGGGACTGGCACATGGCACAGCTGCGCAACTGCGGGGCGATCACCGGTAGCGGAAGCCCTCCGGAGGTGCTGGGCTGGTTCGTGAGCAGGGCCAGGCCCGACGGGCAGGTGGAGACCGAACTCATCGGGACCGACCTGCGCGCGCTATGGCCGGTTCCGCTGGTCTCGGCTCCGGACCATTACGCGACCGAGGTGGTGGCCGGTACTGGCGGCCATGTGATCGTGCTCGCAGATGGCGGCCGCCGGATACAGGTCAAGGTCGACCGGAGCGGACATGAACAAGCGCGTCGCAAGGCGATCGGCACCGGGTGGGATACAGATGCGATCTCTCCCGGGGACCGGTTCAACATGCGGAAGATGCCTGGCACGATCCTCCCGGATGGTCATGGGGGTTTCCTGGCCCTTGAACGCAAGGGGATCGAGCGACGGAACATGGTGCTCGTTGCGCTGGACAGCCTGTTGAATGTGCGCTGGACGCACGAGCTGCCGTCCACCATGAACACCACGGCGATGTTGCGCGTGATGGACGTCGCGAACGGGAACGTGCTTTGCTCAGAGGTGCTGGTGAGGGACTACCTCGCACCCGTGTTCGAACCGCGGCCACCGCTCAACGGTCCGCTTCGGATCCACTCGAGCGCCCTGGTGCGCCTGGATGAACGTACAGGACAGGAACTGGAGCGCTTGGCGCTCGACCACAACGACCTTCATTACATGCCCTTGCACGCATGGCCGCGCACCGATGCTCCTGGCCGGGTGATCACGGGCCAGGTGTATGGCAAAGGCTACGGCGCCATCGGTGCCTTCCGCGCATCGGATGGTACGAAGGTCGAAGGCTGGGCCTCCGGCACATGCTGGTACACGGACCTGCTCGCGGATCCGGAGATGCGTTCCATCCCAGCGGAATTCGCACCGGTTCTCTTGAGCGCCGTGCAACGGGCCGATGGCACCGTGATACAGGTCGGGGAGTTACAGTCGGTACAGGTGGGTGACCTTGCGGGTGACATGGTCTCCATCATCGGCATGGCGACCGGACAGGTCGGTCTGGGATCCCCCTCCAAGGTGCACCATCGGAGCAGCGACCTTGTCTGGCTGGACTGGCCGGATGCGGGAGGTGGACCGACCCTTCACCGCTCAGCACGTCCCACGTGGCCCGCACATCACGACCCCTTCGACGGATCCCTGAACCTCTGGGGTGCATTCAAGGGGGACGGCAGGGATGTCCTTCTCCTCCACAGCGACCCCGACACCCATGCGGCGCTCGTGGTCCATTGCTGCAGCGAGGACCACTTGGCCCGGCAGCTCCCGGGGATCCCGGCGAACGTTGCGTGGATCGCGCTGCCTCCGGCACAGGGCCGTCTTCCCGTGCTGATCGGCGAACCGGGTGGCGAGCCGCTGCGTCTGGTGCTCCATCCCTTCCCTTGACATCACGTCCTTCACGCAGCATCACCGCAGTGCTCTTCGCCGCTGCACTGCGGTCAACGGCACGCTTCCCACCCCACAGCGCTCCCGGGCGGAGGGCACAGGCTTGTCCGAACACCGCGACATGCTGCCTGCAACAAGGCCCGCGTCGCTGAATTCGAGCATGCGCCTTCTGACCGCCCTGCCCATCACCGTTGTAACGCTCGCCGCACAGGCCCGGCCATTGCGACCCGGTCGGGGCAGCTGGTACAACGTCACCTGCAACGCGTTCGGTGAGGAGCGCATCGGTGCAATGGCCTGGACGCCGAACGGCCAAGTGGGCCTCTGCGGAAGTCACCTGGTCAACCCGCCACTGGGCGACCATGTGTTCTTTGCAATGCTCGACTTGGCCGGATACCTCGACCGCGTCTTCGACACCGATGGCTTGGTGACGCATGATGTGTGCACCACCACCGTGCGTTGCACGGAAATGGTCGTGCAGGCGGACGGGCGCCTGCCGGGTGTTGGTCATCAGGATCTAAGCAGGGGCGACCGGTAACGACCTGGGATACCGGAATACCGGCGATGGAGCAGGCGATGCGGGCTGGAAGCCCGGCATGAGATACTCCACCTGGGGGGCACCTGGGTTCTCGCAACACGGGCCAGGGTGCATGCATCCGGCGATGGGACGGCCGCATCCGCGCGCCATGCACAGCCGATGCCGTGCGCAAAGCGACCCTATTTTCGCACGCCCCACCTCCCGACCGCAACCCGCCCACGCATGTCCAGCCGGAGCCTGCTCATCGACCTGCTCGCTTACATCGAGGAACAGGCCAAGGTGATCGACCCACGGATATTCCGGCTCTCGAACACGAAGGAATTCCTGAAGCGTCGCCAC
>JBIJCH010000073.1:0-8240 GCA_044344815.1 Flavobacteriales bacterium
GAACCAGCGACCACTTGCACCCCATGCAAGTGCGCTACCGGGCTGCGCTACACCCCGAGGGGCCGCAAATGTAAGGATCCATCCCATGCGAACACCATGAGGTGCACCAACGCGCTGCCGCCGCCATGGGCGAACGGCCTGTCCCGTGAAGATCAGGGAGTTGACGGGGCCGGTATGGTTTTCAACGGGCGTACCTTTGCCCCTTCTGCAAGGAACTTTCATGCAATGCCTCTCCTCCTTGGTGGGGGCGGTCACCTTCGGCGTCCTGGTCCTGACCGGATGTGGCGACCGTACCCCCCCCGCATCCTCCGCCGGTCCGGCGCAGGAAACCACGTACATCGTTACCGACCCCATGGACCCGCATAGCCACGCCCGGCCCCGGGAGGCCCGGATCACCCACCTCGACCTCGACCTGAAGGTGGACATGGAGGCCCGCCGCATCCTTGGTACGGCCACCTACGCCATCGAAGCCGCCGATGCCGACAGCATCGTGTTCGATACCGAAGGCCTGGAGATCGATGGCGTGGCCCTGGCGGACGGCACCCCATTGGACTATGCGCTGGGTGAGAAGGACCTGCTGGGCCGCGCGCTCACCGTACGCATCCCGAAGGGCACGCCCCGGCTCTCCATCCGCTACCGCACAGGTCCCGAGGCGCGCGCGCTGCAGTGGCTCTCGCCCCAGCAGACGGGCGACAAGCGCAAGCCCTTCCTCTTCACCCAGGGCCAGGCCATCCTCACCCGCAGCTGGATACCCATCCAGGACAGCCCGGGCATCCGCATCACCTACAACGCCACCGTGCAGGTGCCGCCCGACCTCCTGGCGTTGATGAGCGCCACCAATCCGCAGCAGCGCAGCGCCGACGGCCGGTACACGTTCAGCATGAAGGAGCGCATCCCGCCTTATCTCATCGCGCTGGCCGTGGGCGACATCACCTTCAAGCCGCTGGGGCCGCGCACCGGTGTTTACGCCGAGCCCGGCATGGTGGAGAAGGCGGCCTGGGAGTTCGTGGACATGGAGGCCATGGTCACCGCGGCCGAGGAGCTCTACGGCCCGTACCGTTGGGGGCGTTATGATGTGATCGTGCTCCCGCCCAGCTTCCCGTTCGGGGGCATGGAGAACCCGATGCTCACCTTCGCCACGCCCACGATCATCGCCGGCGACCGGTCGCTCACCGCGCTCATCGCGCACGAGCTCGCCCACAGCTGGAGCGGCAACCTGGTGACCAATGCCACCTGGGACGATTTCTGGCTGAACGAGGGCTTCACGGTGTACTTCGAGAAGCGCATCTGCGAGAAGCTCTACGGCAAGGACTATGCGGAGATGCTCGCGCTGCTCGGCCGCCAGGACCTGGAGCGGACGATGGCCGACATCGCCCAGGGCGCGCATCCGGAGGACACGCGTCTCAAGCTGCACCTCGAGGGCCGCGACCCCGATGATGGCATGACCGACGTGGCCTACGAGAAGGGCTACGCCTTCCTGCGCACCATCGAGGAGAAGGTGGGTCGTGAGCGGTTCGATGCGTTCCTGCGGCGCTACTTCGATGAGCACGCGTTCCAGAGCATGACCACGGAGCGGTTCCTGGCCCTGCTGGAGGAGGACCTGTTGAAGCCCGCGGGTGTGGCGTACAACACCAATGCGTGGATACTGGGGGATGGCCTGCCGGCCGATGCGGAGAGACCGGTGAGCGACCGCTTCATCAAGGTGGAGGCCGAGATCGATCGGTGGGTGAAGGGCACGCCGGCCGGGCAGCTGGCCACCACGGGGTGGAGCACTTTCGAATGGCTGCACTTCATCCGACACCTGCCGAGCGGGTTGGACCCGGTGCGCATGGAGGAGATGGACAGGGCCTTCCGCTTCACCGGATCGGGCAACGCCGAAGTGGCCGCCGCCTGGTACGAGGTGGCCATCAACAACGGCTACCGCAAGCCCTACCCGGCCATGGACGAGTTCCTGGTGACGGTGGGCCGCCGCAAGTTCCTGATGCCGTTGTACACCGCCCTGGCCCGCACCGAGAGCGGCCGGCAGGAGGCCCTGGCCATCTATGCCAAGGCCCGACCCAACTACCACAGCGTGAGCGTGCGCTCCCTCGATGAGCTGCTCGGCTGGGAGAAGGTGAGCAGCGTGACGATGTAGGCTCAGCGCGTCAACAGGTCCTTCAGCAGCAACGGGTCGAAGGCATGCGCACCGTTGTACCCGTGGAAGGCATGGGCCACGCCGGCCGCCCGCAGGGAAGGCTCCTGCCGGCGGACCTGCTCGGGCGTGACGAGCGTGTCGCGTTCGCCGGTCACCAGGTCCACGTGCAGCCCGCCCCAGCATTGGCGCATGTGCGCGATGTCGATCTCGGCGGGCAGCGAACCGGCCCACAGCACGAGCCGCTTCACACGGGTGCGCCCCAGCATGCTCCAGCGTGTGGCCGTGGCCACGCCCTGCGAGAAGCCGAGCACCAGTCCGTGCTCCGCATGCGGGCTCTCCTCGCGCAGCTTCGCGGCGAGCGCGTCCAGGTAGGTCACCTGGTCCTGGATCTCGCGTTCGCGGTCCTCCCGCGTCATCCACGTCGCACCCACGCGCGTATGGCCGGCATCGGTGTAGAAGCGTGAAAGGCCTTCGGGCGCCACGAACAGGCTCTCCTTCTCCATCCCCTCGAACGCACGCAGGAAATAGCGGGCCAGCTGGCCGTAGCCGTGCAGCACGATCCACACGCGCTTCGCCGTGGCGGGGTCGCCCAGCGTGTGGTAGCGCGCGGTGCGCGGCACCGTGAGGTGATGTTCCGTGAAGGAGGCCATCAGTAGGCGAGCAATGCCCCGAGCGCCGCGCCCACCTTCTCCGCGCTGGGGATCATGGTGGCCTCCAGCGTGCTGTTCAGCGGGATCGCGGGCATGTCCACCGCACCGATGAAGCGCACCGGTGCATCGAGGTGCTCGAAGCACTGGTCGTTGATGCGGCCGGCCACGGCCTGCGCGAAGCTGTTGGTGAGCTGCTCCTCGGTCACCACCAGGCAGCGACCGTGCGCACGCACCTGTGCCATCACCGTCTCCTCGTCCATGGGCACCAGCGTGCGCAGGTCAACGATGGTGACGCGGCCGGGGAAGTTCTTCGCGGCGCCCTGCGCCCAGTAAACGCCCATGCCATAGGTGACGATCACCGCCGCCTCGCCGCGCTCCACGTGCCTCGCTTCGGCCTGCTGCACCAGGCGCGCCTTGCCGAAGGGGATGATGTAATCGGGCGAGGGCTCCACGCTCTTGGCGTCCTCGGTGCCCTTGATCTTGCTCCAGTAGAGGCCCTTGTGCTCCAGCATCACCACGGGGTTGGGATCGTGGTAAGCGGCCTTCATCAGGCCCTTGAGGTCGGCGCCGGTGCTTGGGTAGGCCACCTTGATGCCCTTGATGTTGCACAACACGCTCTCCACGCTGCTGCTGTGGTACGGACCACCGCTGCCGTACGCGCCGATGGGCACGCGCAGGATGCAGCTCACGGGCCACTTGCCGTTGCTGAGGTAGCAGCTGCGCGCCACCTCGGTGAAGAGCTGGTTGAGGCCCGGCCAGATGTAGTCGGCGAACTGCACCTCCACGATGGGTTTCAGTCCCGCGGCGCTCATGCCCACGGTGCTGCCGATGATGAAGGCTTCCTGGATCGGGGTGTTGAACACGCGGTGGTCGCCGAAGTCCTTGGCCAGCGTGGCGGCCTCGCGGAACACGCCACCAAGCCGCGCGCCCACGTCCTGCCCGTAGAGCAGGCAGCGCGGATCCTCCTGCATCAGCTCGCGGATGGCGAAGAGCGCGCTGTCCACCATCACGGTGGGCTCGCGGTCCGCCGGGGCACGCTCGCCCTTCTCCTCGGTGACCGGGGTGGGCGCGAACATGTGCGTGTACAGGTCCTCGGGGCGCGGGTCCTCGGCGTTGCGGGCCTCCTCGAAGTCGGCCTTCACGCGGGCGATGGCCTCCTGTTCCAACTTCTTCAGCCCGTCCAGCTGGAAGCGCATGTCCAGCAATTGCTGCATGAAGCGCGGGAAGGGGTCGCGTTTGCGGTGCTCGGCGAGGTTCTCCGCACTGCGGTAGAAGTCCATGCGCACACCGCTGGTGTGGTGGTTCAGCAAGGGCACCTTCGCGTGCACCAGGAAGGGTCGGCGTTCCTGTCGCACCGTGGCGATCACCTCGTTCAGCGTGGCGTAGCAGGTGGGGAAGTCGGTGCCGTCGAGGGTGCGCACCTCCAGGCCCTTGAAGCCCCTGGCGTAGTGCGTGGCATCGCCCGCGCGGATCTCGTCGGCGCTGGCGCTGATGTCCCATTCGTTGTCCTGCACCAGGTAGATGATGGGCAGCTTCTTCAGCACGGCCATCTGGAAGGCCTCGGCCACCTCGCCCTCGGTGATGGAGGCATCGCCGAGCGAGCACACCACGACGGGCGCGTCGTTGTCGGGGGCACCGTTCAGGTCATGCGCGATGCCGGCCTGCTCCTTGAACCACAGGCCCAGGGCGATGCCGGTGGTGGGGATGGCCTGCATGCCGGTGGCGCTGCTCTGGTGCGGGATCCGCGGCATGCCTTCCCGCTTCAGGCTCGGGTGGCAGTAGTAGCTCCGCCCGCCGCTGAAGGGGTCGTCGCGCTTGGCCATCAGCTGCAGCATCAGCTCGTAGGGCCGCATGCCGATGCCGAGCAGGATGCTGTCGTCGCGGTAGTAGGGGCTCACGAAGTCCTGCGGCTTCAGCTGCAGCCCCAATGCCAGCTGGATGGCCTCGTGGCCGCGGCTGGTGGCGTGCACGTACTTGCTGGTGAACTTGAAGTGCTCCTCGTAGATCTCCGTCATGGCCTTCGCCGTGCACATCAGCTCCCAGGCGCGGAGCATGGTTTCCGTGCTGGGGGCGGTGGCGGTGCCGGGGATGGCTGCCGTGGCGGTGGACATGGGGCGGTGGCTTGCGGAACGGCGAATTTACGGTGTGGGCGGTGGGTGGAGCGGTGGGTGCCCCGATACCTTTGTCGCATCACATTTCCCCCATGACCCAACGCAGCGCGCATGAGATCGACCACCGCGTGGTCGGCGACGACATCCAATGTGTGGAGATCACGCTCGACCCGCAGGAGACCGTGATCGCCGAGGCCGGCAGCCTGATGATGATGGACGACGGCATCCAGATGCAGACCATCTTCGGCGACGGCAGCGGGCAGGAGCAGGGCATGCTGAGCAAGGTGTTCAGCGCCGGCAAGCGGGTGCTCACGGGGGAAAGCCTGTTCATGACGGCCTACACGAACATGGCCACGGCGCGCAAGACCGTGTGGTTCGCGGCGGCCTACCCGGGCAAGATCCTGCCGCTGGACCTGCGCAACTACGGCCAGCGCCTCATCTGCCAGAAGGACTCCTTCCTGGCGGCGGCCAAGGGCATCACCGTGGGCATTGAGTTCAGCCGCAAGCTGGGCCGAGGCCTCTTCGGCGGTGAAGGCTTCATCATGCAGAAGCTCGACGGCGACGGCATGGTGTTCGTGCATGCCGGCGGCACCATCGTGCAGAAGGACCTGGCCCCTGGCGAGGTGCTGCGCGTGGACACCGGCTGCCTGGTGGCCATGACCGTGGGCGTGGACTACGACATCCAGTTCGTGGGCGGCATCAAGAACACGCTGTTCGGCGGCGAGGGCCTGTTCTTCGCCACGCTGCGCGGCCCCGGCCACGTGTGGATCCAAAGCCTGCCCTTCAGCCGCCTGGCCGACAACATCGTTGCCGCAGCACCGCGAGCGGGTGGCAGCGGGCGTGAGGAGGGGTCGATCCTCGGCGGGCTCGGTCGCCTGCTCGACGGGGACAACTGAGAAGGGTCAGGTCACACGTGTCAAGGGACAAGTGACAAGGGTCGTTGAGCCCTTGGTCCTTGTCCCTTGTTGCCTGACACTTATTGCTGCTGCTGCGCGTTCTGCCCGCCGTCCAGCGCGTTCAGGAAGCCCTGCACCACGCCCATCAGCAGGCTGAAGCCGAGGGCCCACCAGAAGCTCTCGACGACGAAGCCGGGCACCAGCTTGGCGGCGAGCAGCACCATGGCCGCGTTGATCACCAGCAGGAAGAGGCCCAGGGTGAGGATGGTGGCCGGCAGCGTGAACAGCACCAGAAGGGGGCGCACGAAGGAGTTGAGAAGGCCCAGCACCACGGCCACGAGCAGGCCTGTCATGAAGTCGTTGGCGTGCACACCGCTCAGCAGCAGGTCGGTGACGAGCACGGCGATGGTGGAGATGATGAGGCGGACGATGAGCTTCATGGGAACAAGGTAAGTGGCGAGTGACGAGTGGCGGGACCGCCTCCGCAGCTGCCACTCGTCACTCGCCATTCGCTGCTCGCGTCTTGAGCTACTGCTTCACCAGCTTCCGCGCCTCGGTGGCGTTGCCCTGGCCGATGACCAGGAAGTAGGCGCCCGCCGGTTGGTCGGTGAGGTCGAGCAGACGCTCGTAGTTGCCCTTGAAGCCGGTGATGGTCTCGTGGTACACGCGTTCGCCGGTGGCGTTGTGCACATCCACGGTAAGGTCGCCGCGCTGGGGCGCTGTGAACGCGATGCGGTACTGGCCATCGCCCGGGTTGGGCGAAATGCGCAGGTCGTTCCAGCCGAGCGCGCGGTCGATGTTGGCCACGCCCTTCCCCTTCAGCAGGGCCGACTCCTCCTGCGACAGGTTCATGTCCTGGATCACCACGCGCAGCTCGCGGGTCACCTCGCCGCGCAGGTCCCGTCGCAGCTGGTCCATCTCGCGGCGCAGCTCATCCATCTCGCGGCGCAGCTCCTCGCGCTCCTCGGGCTCCAGGCCTTCGAACGGCATCGGCGCCAGGGGGGGCATGCCGGGGGCCATCGGTGCGCGCATCACGCGCATCCGCTGCCGCTTCTGCTCGCCAAGGTTCCCCTGCAGCTCCAAGGTGCGGTCGCCGCGACGCACGCGCACGGTCACCGCCTCGCCGGGCTCCATGTCACCTACGCGACCTGCCAGCGCACCGAAGTCGTTCACGGCCTCGCCATTGATCGCCTCGATGATGTCGCCTTCCTGCAAGCCCATGCGTTCGGCCGCACTGCCGGCGATCACCTCGCCAACGCGCACCCCCTGTACACCCTCTTCCGTGCCGCCGCCGGTGATGCCGAGGAACGCGTCCGGCTCGTCGTCGGTCCATTCCTCATCGAACAGCGCCTCCCAGTCCATGCTCCCGTCGTCCGGGGCCTGCATGCGCAGGTTCCAGCTGTCGGGTTCAGCGGGGCGGGGACCGAGCGTCACCGTGGCGGTGCGCTTGTCCCTGCCCCGGTAGTAGGTCACCTTCACGGCATCGCCGGGCTTGTGCGCGCGCAGCGCCTCAACGAGGTCGTTGCCGCCGCGCACCTCGCGTTCATCCAGGCGCACCACCACATCGCCGGTGCGGAGCCCGGCGTTGGCGGCGGGCCCGTCGTCGATCACTTCGGTGAGGGTGCAGCCCTCCTTCACAGGGGGGCGCTTCGCCTTGTCGTTGACATCGTACCCGTCGAGGTCGGCGTAGTACACGCCCAGGTAGCCGCCCTGCCCGGGCATCGGCGCCTCGAGGTCGTCGAGCATGCTCAGCGCAAGGCTCATGTCGTCGAGCATGCCGCCCTGCTTCATGCGGCGGAGGTCGATCACCACGTTCTCGCCATCGCCGATCATGTTGAGCTCGTCCATCACGCCCAGTTCCTTCAGCGACTCCTGCAGCGCCTCCTCATCGGTCATGTCGAACTCGCGGGTGATGCGCGAGGTCTCGCCGTTCTCGGTGCGCGTGATCTCGATGCGCACCTTGCGGTCGCAGGCCGGGTCCTGGGCGAAGGCGAAGGCCGGGTCGAGCAGGCTCAGGGCGGCCAGTGCGGGGAGCAGGGCGAACGTGCGCATGGGACCGTTGATCTTGTGGACCAAAGCTACCGGCGCCCACTGGGGGCGCGGTGTTAACGAACGTTAGATCGTGTTAAGCCACGCTGCTCAAGGGCGCACCACCAGGCCCTGCCGCGCCTGGCCGCGTTGCTCAAGGCGCACGATGTACACGCCGCCGGCCGCGTCGGCCAGGTCGATGCGGACCATGTTGCCCACCCCGGGACGCAGGTCGCGCACACGGCGGCCCGTGGCATCGAACACGCGCACCACGGCATCGCGGTCAGTGGCCTCATCGAGCACCAGCACGAAGACGCCGTCATCCTCGGTGGGGCGTAGCTGAAGCGAAGGCCTCGCGTTGTTCTCGGCGACGGACGTGGCCGGTGCGAAGCCGATGTCGTCGAGGGCCATGTCGCTCTGG
>JBIJCH010000118.1:0-6538 GCA_044344815.1 Flavobacteriales bacterium
CATCCCCGTGGACCTGACGCCACCGGCGGTCGTGAGCGTGACCGCCACCAGCGCCACCAACGTGGACGTGGTGTTCAGCGAGCCCCTGAACGGGGCGGCGCTGGGCAGCTTCGACATCATCCCCTTCATCGGGGTGAGCGCGGCCGTGCAGGACGGCACCGACCCTGCGCTCGTGCACGTGACCCCCTCGCTCGCGCTCACCAGTGGCAACACGTACAGCCTGCTCACCAGCGGCGCAGAGGACCTGGCGGGCAACGCCGCGGCCAACGCCTCCACGGACTTCTCCTGGGTGGTGCCGGCGGTGGCGGAGTTCCGGGACGTGGTGATCAACGAGGTGATGGCCGACCCCAGCCCCGCCGTGGGCCTGCCCGACGCCGAGTTCGTGGAGCTGTACAATCCGGGCACCGGGGCGTATGACCTGGCCGGGTGGACCTTCACCGATGGCAGCACGATCGCCACGCTACCGGGCTTCGTGCTCACGCCGGGGGCTTACTGCATCGTGGTGGATGACGCGGTCGCCACCCTGTTCAGCGCCTTCCCCAACGTGGTGGTGGTGAACACCTTCCCCAGCCTGAACAACGACGGCGACCCGTTGGAGCTGCGCCGCGCGGACAACACCTTGATCGATGCGGTGACCTACGACCTGACCTGGTACCAGGACGCGGCGAAGGCGGCCGGGGGCTGGACCCTGGAGCAGATCGACCCCACCTCGCCCTGCAGCGGCGCATCGAACTGGCGGGCCAGCAATGCCGCTGCCGGCGGCACGCCTTCCGGGCAGAACAGCGTGTTCGCCATCGTGCCGGACAACACGGCCCCGGCACTGGTCTCCGTGTTGGTGACCAACGCCACCAACGTCGAGCTGGTGTTCGGCGAGGCCATGGACACCGGCAGCCTGACGGCCGGCACCTACACCATCGACCCGGCGATCGTGGTTTCCGGCGCTGTTCCCAACGGCACCTCGCAGGTGGTGCTGACCCTTGCCCAGCCCATGACGGCCGGCCAGCTGTACACCATCACCGTCACTGGGGTGAGCGATTGCCCGGGGAACCCGATCGGTGCGGCGAACACCGCCTCCTTTGCGCTGCCCGAGGCGGTGGTGCCGGGTGATGTGGTGATCAACGAGGTGCTTTACGACCCCCGGGGCAGCGGCAGCGACTTCGTGGAGCTTTACAACCGCAGCGGCAAGGTGCTGAGCCTGGCCGGCTGGAAGCTGGCCAACGTGAGCGACGGCGTGGTGGGCAGTGCCCTCACGATCACCGGCGCCCCGGCGCTCCTGCTTCCGGGCCAGTACATCCTGATCACCGAGGACCAGGCCAACATCGTGGCCGAGTATCCGCAGAGCCAGGTGGACCGCTTCCTGGTGGCGGACCTGCCCGGCTACAACAACGGTGAGGGCAGCGTGGTGCTCCAGGACCCCGGCGGGGTGCAGCTCGACCGCTTCGACTACAGCGACGACCTGCATTTCGTGCTGCTGAACGAGACCGAGGGGGTGAGCCTGGAGCGCATCGACCCGTACCGGCCCACAAGCGACAACAGCAACTGGCACAGCGCCGCCTCGGATGCAGGGTATGCCACGCCCGGCTACCAGAACTCCCAGTACAGCCCCGCGGAGGGGGACGGAGGCGAGCTCACGGCCGACCCGGGCATCTTTTCCCCGGACAACGACGGGTACCAGGACGTGCTGAACCTGACGTACCGCTTCGAGGAGGCGGGCTACGTGGGCACCATGGTCGTCTTCGACATCGCCGGACGGGAGAGCCGCAAGCTCATGGACAACGTGCTGCTGGGCACCTCGGGAACCGTGAGCTGGGACGGGATCCTGGAGACCGGCGACAAGGCCCGGATAGGCCCCTATGTGGTGTACTTCGAGGTCTATGACCTGGCCGGGAACGTGAAGAAGTTCCGGACCACGGTGACGCTGGCGCACCGGCTGTGAGCCGGGGCAGGTGTTGAAAGCTCGCCGTCCCGGACCGCTCTCCGTGCGTTCAGGCGATCGAACTTTGCGGCGTCATGATCGACGAGACCACGAAGAGCCAGGAGCTCATCGCCCGCCGCAAAGCCGCCGTGCCCAACGGCGTGGGCATGTTCAACCACGCCACGGCCGTTCAGGCACGCGGGGCCACCATCATCGATGCGGACGGCCGGGAGCTGATCGACTTCGCCGGCGGCATCGGCGTGGTGAACGCAGGCCACTGCCCGCCCCCGGTGGTGAAGGCCATCCAGGAGCAGGCCGCGAAATTCCTGCACGTGAGCTTCAACGTGGCCAGCTACGAGCCGTACATCGCGCTCTGCGAGAAGCTCAATGCCCTGCTGCCCCACGGCGGGCCCACCAAGACCATGCTGGTGAACACCGGCGCCGAGGCGGTGGAGAACGCCGTGAAGATCGCCCGCCAGGCCACCAAGCGCAGCGGCGTGCTCTGTTTCACCGACGCTTTCCACGGCCGCACCATGATGGCCATGACGCTCACCAGCAAGGTGGGCTACAAGCCGGACTGCGGTCCGTTCGCCCCCGAGGTGTACCGCACGCAGTACCCCAACTTCTTCCGCTACAGCGCGGGGCGCAACGAGGCCGATTTCGTGCAGGCCGAGCTCCATCGCCTGGAGGAGCTGTCGCACAACACGGTCGACCCGAAGAACCTCGCCTGCGTGATCATCGAACTGGTGCAGGGTGAAGGTGGCTTCAACGTGGCGCCCAAGGCCTTTGTGGATGGCCTGCGGAAGTGGTGCGACCGGCACGGCATCCTGCTCATCTTCGACGAGGTGCAGGCGGGCTTCGGGCGCACCGGCGCATGGAGCGCCTACGAGCACTTCGGCGTGATCCCCGACCTGAGCACCTGGGCCAAGAGCCTGGGCAGCGGCATGCCGATCGGTTGCGTGATGGGCAAGGCGGAGATCATGGACAAGGCAGCCCCCAGCAGCATCGGCGGCACCTACATCGGCAACCCGGTGAGCTGCGCGGCGGCCCTGGCCACGCTGCAGTACATGGAGGAGATCGACATCAACGCCAAGGGGCGCCATGTGGGCGAGGTGATCCGCAAGCGCTTCGAGAAGATGAAGGCGAAGCACGCCTGCATCGGCGACGTGCGCGGGCTCGGTGCCATGATGGCCATGGAGTTCAACGTGGACCGCGACCCCCTGCGGCCCGATGCGGACACCTGCACCAAGCTGATGAACGCCTGCGCCAAGCGCGACCTGGTGGTGATCACCGCCGGAACCGACAAGAACGTGATCCGCGTGCTGAGCCCTCTTGTGATCAGTGACGAGCAACTGAACAAGGGACTGGACATCATGGAGGAGGAGCTGGAGAAGATCTGCGCGTGAGGTAACCACAGAGGCCACAGAGAACACAGAGAGATCCACATCCCACCCACACACGCCCAAAGCCTCACACGCGTGCATCGCGCATTGCCTCTGTGACCTCTGTGGCCTCTGTGGTTGATCGATCGACATGAAGCCCTTCTCCATCGCCGGCATCCAGATGCGCACCAGCGCCGCCTACCCGAACGTGGAGGCGATGAAGACCAAGCTGGACCTGCTCATGGCCATCTACCCGTGGGTGGACATGGTGCTGTTCAGCGAACTGTGCGCGTACGGCCCGCACATCCAGCATGCCCAGCCGGTGCCGGGCGAGTTCGAGCAGGAGATGTGCGCCATGTCCGCCAAGCACGGCATATGGCTGCTGCCCGGCAGCATCTTCGAGAAGAAGGACGGCAAGGTGTACAACACCGCCAGCGTGATCGACCCGGAGGGCAGCGTGGTGACGCGGTACCGCAAGATGTTCCCCTTCTACCCGTACGAGGTGGGCGTCACCGGCGGGAACGAGTTCTGCGTGTTCGACGTGCCGGATGTGGGGCGCTTCGGCGTGAGCATCTGCTACGACATGTGGTTCCCCGAGACCACGCGCACCCTGGCCTGCATGGGCGCCGAGGTGATCCTGCACCCCACGCTCACCGGCACCATCGACCGCGAGATCGAGCTGAGCATCGCTCGCGCCAGCGCAGCGATCAACCAATGCTATTTCTTCGACATCAACGGGCTCGATGCCGGCGGCAGCGGCCGAAGTATCGTGTGCGGGCCCGAGGGCCGCGTGATCTACCAGGCCGACACGAACGAGGAGTTCATCCCCATCGAGATCAACCTGGAGAAGGTGCGCCGGAGCCGCGAGCTGGGCGTGCTGCGCCTGGGGCAGCCGCTGAAGAGCTTCCGCGACCGGCCTGTGGACTTCGACATCTACACGCCGGGCACCAGGCACCCCGCGCTGGAGAGCCTTGGTCCGCTGATCAAGCCCACCCGCGTGCAGGAGCTCAGCGAACTGGAGGTGCGCAACGAGACGCTGCTTCCGCACGAACCCCCGAAGCACATCATCAGCTCATTCCGCCCCCCGAGCGAACAAACCGACTGACCCATGGGAAGCCTTGCCGGACAACGCCATAGCAAGCTGAAGGACTTCGTCAGCTGGTTCGAGATCCCCGTGTACGACATCCGCCGGGCCGCGCGTTTCTACGGTACGCTCTACAACATGGAGATGGAGGTGAGCGTGAACGGGGAGTTCGCCATGGCCTATTTCCCGGCCGACAAAGGCATCGGGGGCGCGCTGATCTACGGTCCGGGCTGCGTGCCCAGCGACACCGGCACTCTGGTGTACCTGAACGCCGGCAACGACCTTGACGGCATGCTCAGCCGCGTGGAGTTCTCCGGGGGGCGCGTGATAATGCCCAAGACCCTGATCAGCGAGGAGGCCGGCTGGTTCGCGCTCTTCATCGACAGCGAAGGGAACCGGGTGGCGCTGCACGAGGGCACGTCGCGGCCCGCCGCCAAGCCCGCGGCCAAGTCCGCGCCGAAGAAGGCCCCGGCGAAGAAGGCGGCGGTGCGGAAGAAGCGCTGACCGGTCATCCGACTATCTTTCCGGGCACGGCTACGCCCGATGTCCACCGCGACCGACACGCACACCCGCTCCCACTACAACGCCGCCCGGCTGCGCTCCCACACCTGGGACCAGTTGAAGCTCGCGGCCATGGACCTCGATGAAGGCCGCGGCACCCCGCAGGAAGTGGAGGCCATCCTGAAGGACCTGCACACCATCGAACTGTACTGGGCCTACCCCGGCCGGGAAACGGTGCAGCAACTGCGCGACATGCTGCGCAGCAAGGAGCACCACGGCCTGCACCTGGCCGTGAACCACGTGGTGCGCATGCTCAGCAGCGGCTCCTTCCGCAGCGACACGGCCGCCATGCTCGACCCCCGCTCGGGGCGCAACGAGCTGCTCACCGAGGAGGCCGAGAAGCCACGGCCCAACTACTTCGAGGTGCTCTTCGTGGACGACATCGACGACGTGGAGGAGGCTGCGCTGAAGCAGAAACTGAAGAAGGTGCGCGACAAGGCCGACGAGTTCGTGTACGACACCGTGGTGGTGCGCACCGTGCAGGACGCCTTGATCGCCCTGCTCTTCAACCACAACATCCAGGCGGTGGTGGTGCGCTTCGGCGTGCCCTTCCCCAGCACCAACCACAAGGGCGTGCTGCGCGAGTTCACCCGCGCCATCGACGCGCTCGATCCCGGCGCCATCGGCCGCGCGAACACGGGGCCCTACCTCGGCCGCATGACCCGCTGGTTCCGTCCCGAGGTGGACCGCTACTACGTGACCGACACGCCCGTGGACGGGCTGAAGGACACCACGCTCGCCACCTTCAAGCGCATCTTCTACCGCACCGAGGACCTCACCGAGCTGCACCTCACCCTGCTGCGCGGCACCATGGAGAAGTACGAGACGCCCTTCTTCACCGCGCTGAAGGACTACAGCCGGCGGCCCATGGGGGTGTTCCATGCCATGCCCATCAGCCGTGGCAACAGCGTGTTCAAGAGCCGCTGGATCCAGGACTTCGGCGAGTTCTACGGGCGCAACCTCTTTCTCGCGGAGACCAGCGCCACCACCGGCGGCCTCGATTCGCTGCTGCAGCCCACCGGTCCGCTGAAGAAGGCCCAGGAGCTGGCCGCGCGGGCCTTCGGCAGCCAGCACACCTTCTTCGCCACCAACGGCACCAGCACCACCAACAAGATCGTGGTGCAGGCGCTGGTGGAGCCCGGCGACATCGTGCTCATCGACCGCGACTGCCACAAGAGCCACCACTACGGCATGGTGCTCAGCGGCGCGTACCCCGTGTACCTGCACAGCTACCCGCTGGAGAAGTACAGCATGTACGGCGCGGTGCCGCTGTCGCACATCCGGGAGCAGCTCTTCAAGTTGAGGAAGGGCGGGCGGCTGGACAAGGTGAAGATGCTGCTGCTCACCAACAGCACCTTCGACGGCGTGGTGTACAACGTGGAACGCGTGATGGAGGAGGTGCTCGCCATCAAGCCCGACATCGTGTTCCTGTGGGACGAGGCCTGGTGGGCCTTCGCGCGCTTCAGCTACGTGCTGCGCCAGCGCACCGCCATGCACGTGGCGCAGAAGCTCGCCCGCAAGTACCGCACGCCCGAGTACCGCGCCGAATATGCCGCGCACATCAAGGGCCTGAAGAAGGGCGAGGAGCCCCGCATG
>JBIJCH010000002.1:0-26343 GCA_044344815.1 Flavobacteriales bacterium
CAGCATGATGCCCACCATCAGCGGCTCGGTGGGCAGGGCGATGCCGATGCCGCCCAGGTCCAGCTGCTCCAGGTTGATGGAGAGCGGCGTGGCGAACACGATGAAGAGCAGCAGGCGCTCCAGCGAGGACACCATGGCCCACAGCACCAGCAGGGCGGCGGGCAGCAGGTTGAGCCAGTAGAACTCCTTGGCGATGGCCACCGTGTTCACCACGATGAACAGCAGGCAGGCCGCCGCGATCCAGTTGTTCCTCAGCGCCTGCACCATGGCCTCAGGGGCGTTGCCGGCGGAACAGGAGCAGCACGAAGGCCAGGAACATGGCCGAGGCGGTGGCGATCACCACGATCAGCCAGCGGATCGGGTACACCTTCTTGTCCGGCAGCTCGGGGTACACCACCGTGTTGGTGTAGGTGAGCTCCTTGTTGATGTCGGTGAGGGCCTTCTCGTATGCGTTCTGGCGGTCGATGAGGATGCCGCGGTAGGCGTTGGCCAGGTCGGTGAGGGCATCGAACTCGCCGCCCTGCTCGCCAAGGGCCTTCAGCAGGGCCCTGGCCTCCTCGCGTCCGCTCCCGCCGGTGCCGCTGGCCAGCATGCGCATGTAGCCGCGTGTCACCTCGTTGGTCTGGGCATCGTAGTTCAGCAGGCCGGTGCGCCTCCGGAGCGTGTCGAGCCGGACCTCCACGCTGTCCAGCTTGTGGCGCGCCAGGCGCAGCTCGCGGTCGGCTATGCGCAGCACCTCCTGGCTCTTCTCGCGCTGCAGCCGCCGGGCCAGCTTGTCGCCCTGGTCGAGCAGGTCCACCACCATGCGCTGCGCCACCCGCGGGTCCTCGTCCTCGATCTCGATCTCCACGCTCTCGTAGCGCGTCTTGCCGATGGCGACGTGGTCGTTGTACTCGTTGTACAGGTAGAACAGGCCGGGAGCCTCGGTGGTGTCGATGCCGTAGTGCTCGGGCAGGCGGTGCAGGCGGATGAGGCTGTCGCGGATGCTGTTGCTCTCCAGCAGCTGCAGCAGCTGGTCGCTTCGGGTCTCCTGCGAGTAGCTGGTGAGGTTCACCGGGTACACGATGGCGCTGGACCGGTACCGGGGCTTGATGAAGGTGGGCCCGCTGAAGACGGCGGCCAGCAGCGCGGCGGCGGCGCCCACCAGGGCGAAGGTGCGCCAGCGCTCCACGAGCAGCTGGAAGAACGGGCCGAAGCTGAGGGGCTCACGCATGGGCGGCGCGGATCTTCTTGACCTGCTCCTGCACCACGATCAGCAGCAGCGCGAGCAGGAAGGCGCTGATGGTGCTGATGGCCACCACGAGCCAGCGCACGGGGTAGGCCTTCTTGTCGGGCACCTGCGCCTGGTTCACGATGAACTTGTGCGGCAGGTCGCTCTCGTGATCGGCCCTGGCCTGCTCCAGCTTCATGCGCAGCACGCTCAGGCGCTTCACCTCGTTGAACTGGCGGTCCTGCAGGGTGACGTAGGCCCCGCCGTACTGCGCGAGCACCTTGAACCGCTCCTCGAACTCCTTCACGGCGCGCTGGTCGCCCTTCACGATGGCGGCGCCCAGGTACTCGTTGTAGCGCTCGGTCTGCGTGTGGTAGTCGTGCACGCCCAGCTGGCGCAGCACGCGCATGCTGTCCTCGATCTGCGTGATCTCCTGCTCCAGCTCCGCCACCTTGTCGGCCACCAGCTTCAGGCCCTTGGAGGCGCGCTCGCGGTTCATGTCCTTCCACACGCTGTCCACCTGCGCGGCGATGAAGTTGGCCATCAGGGCCGCCGTGTCGGGCTGGTGGTGCAGCACCTCCACGCGCACGCTGCCGAACTTGGTGTACTCGAAGGTGATGTGGTCCTTGTAGGCCTCACGCAGGTCGGTGTTGCGCGTCCTGCTGTCCGCCTTGATCTTGTAGGCCCGCATCAGGTCGAAGTGGGCGGCGGTGCGTTCGCGCACCAGGTCGCTGTTGAGCACCTGCAGCAGCTGCTCGGCGTCCTCGGCATCGCCCAGCGCGAGGATGTCGTCGCGGCCGGTGCTCTGCTCGTTCAGCAGGGCCTTGGAGGCCGAGTTGGTGATGGCGGGGAAGAGGATCACCTCGCTCTTGAACAGGGGGCGGATGACGAAGGCCGCGACCACGCCGCCCACCATGCCGAGGAGGGTGACGCCGATGATCAGCTTGCGCCGGGCCCAGAGGAAGAGGACGAGGTCGAACGAATCGACCCGGCTGCCGGGGGTTGGTGATGCCATGAAGTTCCGGTGAAAGGGCCGCTAAAATAGCCCATCGGGGGGCTCTAACGGCCCATGGGCAGCGCTATTGCCCGGCGCAGCAGCCGCAGGTCGAGCAGCCGCGTGGCGAAGGCCAGCACCACGGCGCCCAACGCGATCGAGCCCAGCGAGGGGCCCGCCCCCCAGCCGGCGCTCCACCACGCCAGCGCCAGCAGCCCGGCCACATAGGCCGAAACGCTGGCCAGCCCGCCCCAGGGCAGGGGGAAGCGGAAGCGGCGCACGCACAACCCCACCTGCACCAGCGCGGTGAGCCCCTGGGTGATGAGGCTGGCCCAGGCCGCCCCCAGCGCCTGGTAACGCGGGATCAGCACCAGGTTGAGGCCGATGTTGAGCAGCATGCCGAAGGCCGCCATCCGGTTCAGGGCCTTGAGGTCGCCGCTGGCGGTGAGCAGCGTGCCGAAGATGTAGGTGGTGCACACCGCGGCGAAACACCAGATGAGCACGGCGAAGGCCGGCGCGCTGCGGTCGGTGAAGGCGTCGTACCGCAGGTCCATCAGCGCCTTCGCGTGGAAGCTGCCGGCGACGGCCACGGCCAGCGCACCGGCCAGCACCAGCCGGAAGGCCAGGCCGGCGAGCGGCGCCACATCCTCGCCCTGCCGCAACTGCCGGCTGAACATGGGCAGCAGCAGCCCGGCGAAGAGGTAGCCCAGCATGTTGAAGGCCTCGAAGAAACGGAACCCCTGCGCGTAGATGCCCGCCTGCAGCGCACCGTCGGGCAGCAGGCGCTCCAGCATCACCGTGTCGGTGCGGTAGTAGAAGGTCATCAGCAGGATGAGCAGCGCGTAGGGGAAGCTCTTCCGCAGCACCACCCACATGAAGGCGCCGTTCCATTTCACGCGCAGGCCGCCGGCACGCTTCACCACGATGTACAGGGCCACGAGGGCGGTGGTGGCGTACGCGAAGGTCTGCGCCCACACGAAGGCCTCGATGGGGAAGGGCTCCGTGGCGTAGCGCCCCCACAGCAGCCAGCCCATCAGGCCGATGAGCAGCACGCGGTCCAGCACGCTCAGCAGGCTATCGGTGGTGTAGAGCTGCGCCCCGGCGATGTTGCTGCGCAGGTAGAGCACCGTGGCCACCAGCACCTGGTTGAGCACGAGGATGGCCAGCAGGCTGAACTGTCCCTCGCGGTAGCCCAGCACCCACGCGGTGAGGAAGGTGGCCACCGCGTACAGCAGCACCAGCACCAGCCGCACGCCGATGATGCCGCTGAGGTGCTTCTTCAGCAGGTGCGTGTGCTGCGCGATGTGGCGCGTGTTGTAGTTGGTGATGCCCAGGTCGAGCAGGATGTTGAGCAGGAAGCTGAGGCTGAGCAGCGCGGCATAATCGCCGTAGGCCGCGGTGCCGGCCCGCACCTGCACCTCCGCATCGATGCCCAGGATGTAGAAGGGCTTCACCAGCAGGTTCAGCACCAGCACGAGGGCCAGGTTGGTGAGGAAGGCGCGTTGCATCGCGGGGTGAAGATCGGCAGGTCCGGCGTGCGGCCAACGCATCGGCATGCGACCGTGGTGCACGACCTTTGCCGAAGACCCTCCCCCCATGGCCCTCCACCGCACCGCCCGCACGGCCCTGCTGCTGTGCACCTGGCTGCTCGCCACCGCCGCCCTCGCCCAGAAGCGCGGGTCCAAGGGATCGCCCGTGGACAGCATACCCTACTGGGTGCAGCGCGCGGCCGAGCTGGAGCGCCTGGCCGACAACGCGGGCGCCGAGGCCAATTTCAGCAAGGCGTACTACTGGTCGGGCAACACCGAGCTGCTGATGGACCGCGCGCGGGTGCTGCGCAACCTGGGCGACAGCGTGGGCGCCTGCCGCGACCTGGCGAACTGCCAGCGCTTCGGCGACCATTGGAAGGACCAGTACCAGCGGCAGTGCGTACGCAAGGACAGCACGGCCATCGCCACCAGCGGCCTCGACCCGGCCGCGCATCCCGGCATCGTGGCGGTGACGCGCGTGCGCCGCGTGGACGAGGAGGCCACCTACCTCGCGCTGTACGACGCCACCGACACCGTGCGCCAGGAGCTCGTGGTGGTGGGCGGCGACACCGCCTTCCTCACCAGCGCAACTCCTCCGCAGTTCCCCGGTGGCGAGCAGGCCCTGTACAAGCACCTGCAGCAGAACATCCACTACCCCGAGGTGGCCCGGGAGCTCGGGTTCCAGGGCAAGGTGTTCATGCAGTTCGTGATCGGCAGCGACGGGCGCACGCGGCATGTGCGGGTGAAGCGCTCGGTGCATCCGCTGCTCGACGCCGAGGCCGCGCGGGTCATCGGCACCATGCCCGCCTGGACACCCGCGCAGCACGAAGGCCGCGCAGTGGCCTACCAGTACATCCTGCCCTTCAACTTCACCCTGCGCTAACGACCACGGCCGAGCTTCCGTGCTCGCCCTCCGCCATTTGCCATACTACATTCTCCATTTTTCATTCTTCATTCTTCATTCCCTCCGTAGATGCGCATCGCCATCAACACCCGCCTGCTGCTCCCCGGCAAGCTCGAGGGCATCGGCTGGTTCGCGCACGAAACGTTGAAGCGCATCACCCGGGCGCATCCGGAGCACACCTTCCTCTTCCTCTTCGACCGGCCTTACGACCAGCGCTTCGTGTACGGTGGGAACGTGGTACCGTTGGTGGTGCCGCCGCCCACCCGCCATCCCCTGCTCTACCGCCTGTGGTTCGGCGTGCAGGTGCCCCGCATGCTGCGGAAGCACAAGGCCGATGCCTTCGTGTCGCCCGATGGCTTCCTGAGCCTGGGCACCGCCGTACCGCAGCTGGCCGTGATCCACGACCTCAACTTCGAGCACCACCCCCAGGACCTTCCCCCTGCGTACAGCCGCTACTACCGCCACTTCTTCCCACGCTTCGCGCAAAAGGCGGCACGCATCGTCACCGTATCGGCGTTCTCCAAGGAGGACATCGTGAAGCGCTACGCCGTGCCCGCGGAGCGCATCGACGTGGTGCACAACGGCGTGAGCGAGGTGTACACGCCCGTGCCTGAGGCGGAGCGTGAAGCCGTGCGCGCGCGGCTCACCAACGGCGCGCCCTACCTCATCTGCGTAGGCTCCATGCACGCCCGCAAGAACGTGGCGCGCCTGCTGCTCGCGTTCGACCGGCTGGCGGAAGAGCGCCCCGACCTGCGGCTCGTGTTCGTGGGCGAGCGCATGTTCCGCGACCGCCGCATGGACGAGGCGTGGGCGCAGGTGAAACACAAGGACCGCGTGGTGTTCACCGGCCGGCTCGACCAGCAGGACCTGCGCAACGCGCTGGGCGCCGCGCTGGGCCTGGTGTACCCGAGCTACTTCGAGGGCTTCGGCATCCCCGTGGCCGAGGCCATGAAGTGCGGCGTGCCCGTGGTGGCCGCCCACGCCACCAGTCTGCCCGAGGTGGCCGGCGAGGCGGCGGTGTACTGCGACCCCTTCGACGTGGCCGACATCACCCGCGCCATGCGCGCGCTGGTGGACGATGCAGCCCTGCGCGAACGCCTGATCGCTGCGGGTCTTGAACGCGCCAAGCGCTACACCTGGGACCGCACCGCCGAGGGGCTGTGGGCTGCGATCGAACGCATCCTGCCGAAGCCATGAGCCTGGCCGCATACCACCGCAAGGGCGTGCTGGAGGCCGGTTGCGACGAGGCGGGGCGCGGCTGCCTGGCGGGTCCGGTGGTGGCGGCTGCGGTGATCCTGCCGCCCGGCGTGCGCCTGCCCGGGCTCGACGACAGCAAGAAGCTCAGCGCCGCCGACCGCGAGGCGCTGCGGCCACTGATCATGGAGAAGGCCGTGGCCTGGGCCGTCGCCGCCGTGTCGCCCGCGGAGATCGACCGCATCAACATCCTCAAGGCCTCCTTCCTCGCCATGCACCGCGCGATCGACCAGCTCGCCAAGCGGCCCGAGGCCCTGCTGATCGACGGCAACCGCTTCACGCCCTACCCCGGCCTGCCGCACACCTGCATGATCAAGGGCGACGGCCGTTTCCGCAGCATCGCCGCCGCCAGCATCCTGGCCAAGACCCACCGCGATGCGCTGATGGAAGCGCTGCACGAGGAGCACCCGCACTACGGCTGGGCGGTGAACAAGGGCTACCCCACGCCCGACCACCGCAAGGCCATCGCAGCGCACGGCCCCTGCGTGCACCACCGACGCAGCTTCCGGCTGTTGCCGGAGCAGATCGAGCTGTTCTGAACGGTAAGGTGGCAAACGCACCACTCGTTGCGCGAACCCTGTGTGCTCTTCCCCAGTTCAACTGATCCTCGTTCTCCACTCTCCTCCGTGCCTCTGCGCCCTGCGCCTTCGCGAAGCCTTCGGCGAAGCAAGGTCTGCGGCAGATCTCTCTCCGCCGCCCTGTCCACACCCCCGTGTGCACACGCCCACGCGCGAGGCCCGCGTGAGGCGCACCGCACCGGTCTAGCTTCGGCCGCGCCGAACGCATGGCCCGCCGCATCCCCGTCATCCTGCTCCTGCTCGCGATCCTCGGGTACGCGGGCTGCACCCTGTACCGGTGGAACGGTCCGCTGGAGCGCGCGGCCGACCCCTGGCGCGCGCTGCCCCTGCGGACCGCCGTGGCCATCGCGGTGCCCGCGCCCCTGGCCACCTGGGACCGCTGGACGCACACCGCTCAACTGTGGGACGCCATCGGGCAGGCGGCGAACGCCCGCGCACTGGACGCCCTGATGAAGCGGGTGCAGGGCCTGGCCGAGGAGAACCCGGACCTGCTGCGCGCGCTCGACAAGGGCACGGTGGTGGTGGCGGTGCAGGGCAACGCCGAACACAGCACCGCGGTGTTCATCGTGCCGCTGCCGCGCGACCTGCCCGGCCTCGACCGCCTGGGCACGGCCATCGGCATCGACCTGGGCGCGCGCAGCACCGCCTGGAGCGGCACCGTGGTGCCCCTGAGCACCGACGCCCCGTGGAACGCCCTGCGCTTCGCCTGGAAGGACGGCCTCGCCCTGCTGAGCGCCGATGCCGCCGCGCTGGACGACGCGCTCCTCGCCCTCACCAACGGCACCACCGTGGCCGACAGCACCTTCGCCCGCGCGCAGCGCACCCTGGGCGCGGGCACCGATGCGCACGTGCTCGTGCACACCGACCGTTTCCGCCGCATGCTGGGGCGCTGGCTGGTGAACGATGCGGTCGACGCCATCCGCTGGCCGGCGGGCTGGGCCGCGCTCGACCTGCGCGTGCGGCCCGAGGCGGCGCTGCTGGGCGGGCTGCTCTTCCCCGAAGCGAACGACTCCCTGCTGCAGGCCATCACCGGGCAGGGGCGCGGGCGCGCCGCCGTGATGCGCGTGCTGCCCGCCACCGTCACCGCCTGCCGCATCCAGCAGGTGGACGACCCGCAGCGCTACCTCGAGGCCCGGGGTCCGGTGAACGACAGCCTGGCCGCCGCCACCTTCCTGTGGTGCCGCGGGCTCTTCGCCGTGTCCAGCGCGCCCGATACCGGTGCCGCGGGCCAGCGCACCTGGGGCGTGTTCCAGACCGACGACCCCGAGGCGCCCTACGAGGCCATCGGCCGGCTGTGCCCCACGGGCGGGTGCGACACCGCCCTGCATCGCGGCGTGCGGCTCGTGCGGCTGCCGGTGGAAGGCGCCGTGGAAGCAGTGCTGGGCGAAGCCTTTGCGCGGTTGGAGCGCCCGTGGTACGGCGTGCTCGGCGACAAGGCCGTGTGCAGCGACGACCTGGAGGCCATGAAGGCCGCCATCGACGCCAGCCTCGACGGGCGCACCCTCGCCACCGACGAGCGCAACGCCGACTTCCTGCTGCAGTTCGCCACCGACGCCTCGCTCACCCTGTGGGCCGATGCGGGCCGGGCGCGCGCCACGCTGGGGCCGCGGCTGCGCTCCGATGCCGCGCCCGCGCTCAACGACGCCCTGCTCGGCGGCCTGGGCCGCTGCCTGCTGCAGCTGGGCACGCCCGTGAACGGCGCCTACCCGCTCTCCCTGTGCCTGCAGCACGGCTCGGCGGTGCCCCAGGCCGTGGGCACCCTGTGGACCACCAACGTGGGCCGGCCCATCGCGCATGGCCCCTTCGTGGTGCGCAACCACGTGAACAACACCCGCGAGGTGCTCGTGCAGGACGATGAGCACACCCTGTACCTGCTGGGCAGCACGGGCAGCGTGCTGTGGAAGCACCCGCTGGACGGCCCCATCCTCGGCGAGGTGCGGCAGGTGGACAAGTTCAGGAACGGCAAGCTGCAGCTGCTCTTCAACACGGCCGGCCGCATCCACCTGATCGACCGCAACGGCAAGGACCTCGCGGGCTTCCCGGTGAAGCTCCCCGAGCAGGCGGGCGCGGCGCTGAACGTGTTCGACTACGAAGGCAACAAGGAGTACCGCGTGCTGCTGCCCACGGTGAACGCGAAGCTGCTGAACTACGACCTGAACGGAAGGCCGGTGCAGGCCTGGACGCCGCCCTCCACGCCCGCGCCCTGCGAGGTGCCGGTGCAGCACCTGCGCATCCGCGCGAAGGACCACCTGGTGCTGGTGGACCGCAACGGCGGCCTCACGGTGCTCGACCGCAAGGGGGCCCCGCGCTACGCCGCGAAGGGCCAGGTGCCCGCCGGCGGCAAGCCCACCGGCCTGCGTGCGGCGCTCGACATCGCGGCCTGCAGCGTGCTGTGGACGGACAACACCGGGCAGGTGTTCGGCACCACCTTCGACGGCAAGCGCACCGACGCGCTCACCTCGGCACTGGCCGAAGGCACCAAGGGCCTCTACCTGTTCAACGGGCGCAGCGGGCCGGTCACCGCCGACCTGAACCTCGACGGCGCGCCCGAGACCATCACCGCCAACGGCGACGGCCGCGTGGTGGTGCAGCGCGCCCAGTGATGCGCGCGCTCGCCACCAGCGACGATGTGCGCGACCTGGTGAAGGCCTTCTACGACCGTCTGCTCGCTGACCCGGAGATGCGGCACTTCTTCGCCGACCTCGACCTGCCGCACCACCTGCCCAGGATCGAGGCCTTCTGGCGCGGCGTGCTCTTCGGCGACCGCAGCTACACCGGCGACCCGATGACCGCGCACATCGCGCTGAACAGGCGCCACCCGATGGAGCAGCACCACTTCGACCGCTGGCTCGCGCACTGGAACGCCACGCTCGACGCGCACTTCACCGGGCCCACGGCCGACGAGGCCAAGGCCCGCGCAGCCACCATCGCCACGGTGATGGCTTGGAAGGTGAAGAACGCCGGTCAGTGACGCTGTCCCGCTGAGCCTGCCGCGCCTCAACGAAGCCTACGGCGAAGTGAGGCCGGAGCGCAGCTCAACATTCCGCTACCGGTTCGACCTCGCTTAGCGAAGGCGCGGTAGGCTCAGCGTGACAACGGCCTGATCCTAGCGCTTCGGCTTGGTGAGCCGGACCACCTGGCCGGGCTTCAGCTTGTCGGCCACGCCCATGTCGTTGTACTCGGCCAGCTTGGCCGCCTTCACCCCGTAGTGCTGGCTGATGCCCCAGAGGGTCTCGCCCTGCAGCACGGTGTGCGTGGCGGGTTCCTTCAGCTTGTTCTTCTTGGCCTGCAGGTACACCACCTGGCCCTCCACCAGCGGTTGGTCGGGCGCGCTCTCGTTCCACTTGGCCACGATGCCACGCGGCAGCTCCAGCTCATCGGCGATGCTGCGGTAGGTGTCGCCGCGCTTCGCCAGGGTGATCTTCAACCGCTGCTCCGAACGCAGCACCTCGCGCCCGGCGCCGATGGTGACCACGTTGCCATCGTCCTTCGGCCTGCCGTGCTTCGGCGGCTTGGTGGTGCCGCCCGTGGCCGCCGGCTTCTTCGCGTAGCTCACGTCCACGCCGCGGTCCAGCTTGTCGAGCTCGTAGCGTTCGATGAGGCCGATGAGCTTCTCGGGGTAGCGCGGGTCGGTGGCGTAACCCGCCTTCTTCAGCCCGTGGGCCCAGCCCTTGTAGTCGGTGGGTTTCAGCTCGAACAGCGCGGCATACCGGGGCCGCTGCAGGAACTTGCTGTGGTCCTCGAAACTGTCCTCCGCGCGCTTGTACTTGCGGAAGCAGTCGTCCTTCTTGTCATCATCGTGGTACACCTTCCCGCCGGTCCAGTCGGGCGTGCACTTGATGCCGAAGTGGTTGTTGCCCCCCCGCGCCAGCTCGCTGTTGCCGTTGCGGCTCTCCAGCAGCCCCTGCGCCAGGGTGATGCTGGCGGGGATGCCGTGCTCCTTCATCTTGGCCACGGCCACCCCCTTCCACTGCTCGATGTACTGCTCGGGCGTGAGCGGTCCGTTGGGGGGCTGCCCCTCGGCGCGCACCATCCCGTGCGTTAACAGCATCAGCAGAACGGTCCTTCCCAGCACGGCGGTCCTCATGGTCTTCAAGGGCGTAGTTCGGCAAGGGACCAAGCTACCGGCGTGCCGAACCGGTGGCGGGGCCGGAACAGCCCCTGATCACACGGCCCCGTGTGAATAGCTGGAACGCGTTGAACCATCGTTCCGTGCGATCGTCCGGTCTTTGTCCAGGATCGGTTGAACAATACCTTGGGATGAAGCGTTCACCGCATGAACCCCATGTGCGCCACAGACGACCATAGCTCACAACGCCCTGATGCTGAGCAGCATGAGCGCTTTGCCCGGCTTGGTCTGGACCGGGGCGACTACTACTTCAGCGAGGAGGGCTACCTGGTGTTCACCGAGCAGTACCACCTGAAGCGGGGGTATTGCTGCCAGAGCCGGTGCCGGCACTGTCCGTACGGCAACGCCCCGAAGCCCAAGCAGAAGGGCTGAATCCCGCATACCGATCCGTCCTGCGGTGCGTTCCACCCTTGGACCGCTTCCCGAAGGCCCGTTCCCAGCATGACCTGGCCGGCGCGGAGCGGTACCGTCCGCCGGTGAGGTAAGGCGCCGGCGGCGGAGATGACACACCTGCAAGGTGCTCATCTTCCGTGGGGCGGAGGTCGCAAGGCCTCCGCTCTCGTTTTCCAGGCTGTCGGGCAATACAGTCGCTGAATGGCGCCAGCTAGCTTTGCTGAACTCTGTACCGACCCGTGATGACGACCGCCACCGCCAGCGACCTGGCCCTCTTCCAGCAGACCATCCGCGAAGGCATCCCCGAGGTGCTTCCCCCCGCCCGCCCGCTCGACCCCGGCGTGAGCCACGCGCCCAAGCGCAAGGACATCCTCACCCCCGAGGAGAAGAAGCTGGCCCTGCGCAACGCGCTGCGCTACTTCCACCCGAAGCACCACGCCACCCTGGCGCCCGAGTTCGCGCGGGAGCTGCAGGAATACGGCCGCATCTACATGTACCGCCTGCGTCCGGAGCACCCCATGCACGCGCGGCCCATCGACCAGTACCCCGCGAAGAGCCGGCAGGCCGCCGCCATCATGCTGATGATCCAGAACAACCTGGACCCGGCCGTGGCGCAGCACCCGCACGAGCTGATCACCTACGGCGGCAACGGTGCGGTGTTCCAGAACTGGGCGCAGTACCGCCTGGTGATGCAGTACCTGAGCGAGATGACCGACGCACAGACGCTGGTGATGTACAGCGGCCACCCGCTCGGCCTCTTCCCCAGCCACCCCGATGCGCCCCGCGTGGTGGTGACCAACGGGATGATGATCCCCAACTACAGCAAGCCGGACGACTGGGAGCGTTTCAACGCCCTCGGCGTGACGCAGTACGGCCAGATGACCGCCGGCAGCTACATGTACATCGGTCCCCAGGGCATCGTGCACGGCACCACCATCACCGTGCTCAACGCGTGCCGCATGATCAAGTCGTCGCCGGGCACGAAGGGCAAGCTCTTCGTCACCGCAGGTCTCGGCGGCATGAGCGGTGCCCAGCCCAAGGCCGGTAACATCGCAGGCGTGGTCACCATCTGCGCCGAAGTGAACGCCACGGCGGCCTACAAGCGCCACAGCCAGGGCTGGGTGGATGAAGTGATAAGCGACGTGGATGCGTGCATCGATGCCGCGCTCGCCTGGCAGAAGAAGGGTGAAGCGCACAGCATCGCCTACCTCGGCAATGTGGTGGACCTGTGGGAACGCCTCGCCGCCCGCAAGGTGCACGTGGACCTCGGCAGCGACCAGACGAGCCTGCACAACCCCTGGGCCGGCGGCTACTACCCCGTGGGCCTCAGCTACGAAGAGAGCAACGCGCTCATGGTGCAGGACCCGGCCGCCTTCAAGCAGCGCGTGCAGGAGACCCTGCGCCGCCACGTGACGGCGGTGAACACGCTTGCCGCGAACGGCATGTACTTCTTCGATTACGGCAACGCCTTCCTGCTGGAGAGCAAGCGTGCTGGTGCGGAGATCGGCGGCCTTCACGGAGAAGAGTTCCGTTACCCCAGTTACGTGGAGGACATCATGGGGCCGATGTGCTTCGACCACGGCTTCGGTCCGTTCCGCTGGGTGTGTGCAAGTGGTGAAGCCAAGGACCTGGCCACCAGCGACCGCATCGCGGGCGATGTGCTGGAAGCGATGCTGACCCCGGGTCAAGCCCGGGGCTCAGCACCGCTCGAGATCCGCCAGCAGATCGCCGACAACCTGCACTGGATCCGCAGCGCGCAGCACAACAAGCTGGTGGTGGGCAGCCAGGCGCGCATCCTCTACGCCGACAGCGAGGGCCGCATCCGCATCGCGCAGGCCTTCAACGAGGCCATCAAGCGTGGCGAGATCAGTGCGCCCATCGTGCTGGGCCGCGACCACCACGACGTGAGCGGCACCGACAGTCCGTACCGCGAGACCAGCAACATCCGCGACGGATCGCGCTTCACCGCCGACATGGCCGTGCAGAACTTCGTGGGCGATGCCTTCCGCGGCGCCACCTGGATCAGCCTGCACAACGGCGGCGGCGTGGGCTGGGGCGAGGTGATCAACGGCGGCTTCGGCATGGTGCTCGACGGCAGCGCCGACAGCGACCGGCGGTTGAAGAGCATGCTGCACTGGGACGTGAACAACGGTATCGCGCGCCGCGCCTGGGCCCGCAATCCGAACGCGGTGTGGAGCATCGAGCAGGAGATGAAGCGCGAGCCGCTGCTGAAGGTGACGCTGCCGAACGAGGCCGATGACGCGGTGATCGACGGGGCGCTCAAGTGAGATTCATCCTTCGACCCAACCCCACACCCGGAAGCTGCGTGTAGGGCTGTGAACAGCAACAATACCCTACTGGACATGAGATCACTCCTTCGCTCCCTGTTCCTCGTCACAGCCATGGTGCTGGGCGGCGGGACCTTCGCCCAGTTGCAATACTGGGCCACCGTTTACGGCCAGGTCTCGGGTTGCACGCCCGGCCAGGTGATCATGGTGACCTCCTCCTTTCAGACGGTGACCGCCACGGTGGACCCCAACTGCTATTTCTGGGCCAACGTGTACACGGCACAGAACCCCGACACCATCATCACCTCCACGCCCTGCCAGGGTGTGATCCAGACCGAATATGACTTCGTGGCCTTCAACAGCGTGTTCGATTCGGCGCTGGTGTACGTGAACTTCAACTGCGGCGGCGGCGGACAGCCCGACTGTCTCGGGATCCCCGGCGGTCCGAACCTGCCCGGCACTCCTTGCAACGATAACGACCCGGCCACCACGAACGACACCTGGGACGCCAATTGCGGCTGCACGGGCACCGCGCTCGGCAACTGCCAGGCCGCCTTCAGCATCGCCTCCAATGCCCCCTGGACCATCACTGCCACCAACCAGAGCACGGGCGTGGCCCCGATGACCTATCAGTGGTGGCTGCCGGATGGCAGTACCAGCACCCTGGCGAACCCGAGCTACACCTTCAACAGCCCCGGCGTGTACGGCATCTGCCTCGCCATCGCCGACGGCAACGGTTGCACCAGCGTCTCATGCGATACGGTCATGGTCGACAGCCTTGGAGCCATCACCGTGGGCGGCGTGGTGTGGGACTGCCTGCAGATCCCCAATGGACCGAACGTGCCCGGTTCACCCTGCACGATCCCCGGCACCATCATCCAAGGCACCTGGAGCGTGTTCTGCACCTGCGACACCACGGGCGTCATCACCTACGACTGCCTGGGCATCGCCAACGGTCCGAACCTGCCCGGTACGGCCTGCATCGACAGCAGCGGCGGCATCTTCTTCACCGGCGTGTTCGATGCGAACTGCACCTGCGTGACCAACGGTCTGATCGACTGCCTGGGTCAGGTGAACGGCCCGGCGCTGCCCGGCACGCCCTGTGACGACGGCAACCCCGTGACCATCAACGACACCTGGAGCCCCACCTGCCAGTGCGTGGGCGGCTCCAACACCCCGTGCGACGCCAGCTTCTGGGTGCTGCAGGCCTTCACCGTGGACAGCCTGAACAACCCCACGCCGATCCCCTACGAGGTGTGGGTGTGGAACCTGAGCAGCGGCGGCAGCGGCACCTACACCTACCTCTGGAGCTTCGGCGACGGCACAAGCAGCACCGCGCAGTTCCCCACCCACACTTACAGCGGCAACGGCCCCTACCTGCTGTGCCTCACCATCGACGACGGCTTGGGCTGCACCAGCACGTTCTGCGACAGCGTGTCCATCGACGCCAACGGCATCTACAACGGCATCATGGCCGGTGGCAACGACCGCCAGAACGGCTTCACGCTGAACGTGCAGCAGCCCCTGAGCACCGGCGTGTCCGAGGTGAACACCACCGGCTCCGTGGCCCTGTGGCCGAACCCGGTGACCGACGACCTGAACGTGGCCGTGACCGACGCCATCGCCGGCGCCGCCGACGTGACGGTGGTCGACGCCAGCGGCCGCGTGGTGCTCGCCGAGCGCCGCAACCTGGGCGCCGGCCGCAACCAGCTGAGCCTGCCCACCAGCGGCCTGAGCCCCGGCCTCTACACCCTGCACATCGGCAACGCCAAGGGCGTGATGAGCCAGCGCTTCGTGAAGACCTTCTGATCGCGGAACTCCTACGGGAAGGGCGCCCATCGCAGGATGGGCGCCCTTTCGCTTTCCCCGGCCGCCGACCCGCCGGAAAACCGGAACTTCGATGGGCGGAAAAAGTGGGGAGCACCCAACCCCACCGCCCCGGCCTGCGTGTATGCTGCTGAACGGCGTACCACCGAACCCTTCGATCGACCATGAGAACCCTCCTCCGCATCCTCATCATCGGGATGACCGCCACGCTGGGCTTGACCGCCATGGCCCAGGCCCCCTACACCCTTATCGTTCAGGGGACCATCGCCGGCTGCACCCCCTTCCAGCAGATCACCGTCTCCACCACGGGGAACACCCAGCCACTGGTGAGCCATACGCTGGAAGTGTTCCCTCCGAACTGCGCCTACGACACGGTGATCGACGTGTACAGCCCCTTTGCCAGCGTGCTGGTGAGCACCTTGTGCAATGGCATGGTGGTCACCGCCTATGATTCGGTGGCTTTCAACTTCATCGGCGACACCGCGGTGATGACCATCGACCTGAACTGCGCCGGGGGAGGCACCCCCGACTGCCTGGGTGTCATCAACGGACCCAACGTGCCAGGGACGCCATGCAACGACGGCGACCCGATGACCATCAACGACACCTGGGATCCGAACTGCACCTGCGTGGGCACCGTACCGCAGAACTGCCAGGCCGCCTTCACCATCTCCAACTCGTCGCCGTGGGTGATGGACCTGACCAACACGAGCACGGGCATGGCCCCCATGCTCTATGACTGGTACCTGCCCGACGGTTCCTCGACCTCCCAGACCAGCCCGTTCTTCTTCTTCACCGCCCCGGGCACCTACGGCGTGTGCCTCACCATCGTCGCAGCGAACATGTGCACCAGCACCACCTGCGATACCGTGTTCGTGGACTCCGTCGGCAATGTGACCACCACGCCATCCTATTACGACTGCATGGGCTATCCCAACGGCACGAACCTGCCCGGCACGCCCTGCCAGATCCCCGGCACGATCCTCTTCGGCACCTGGAACGCGAACTGCATGTGCGACACCACCACGCTCAACGTGTACGATTGCACGGGCATCCTAAACGGGCCCAACATGCCGGGCACGGCCTGCGTGGACACGGTAGGTGGTGTGCTGGTGCCGGGCACCTGGCAGGCCAACTGCATGTGCGTCACGAACACCCTGAACGACTGCCTCGGCATCTTCAACGGCCCCAACCAGCCCGGCACGCCGTGCAACGATGGGGACCCCAACACCATCAACGACCTGTGGAGCCCGAACTGCGTGTGCATCGGTGTCACGCCGCCGCCCAGCTCCGTGCTGGTCACGGGCACCGTGTCGCCGTGCAACGGCATGCCTTATCCCGTGCACATCTTCACCGACCTCGGGACCAATCCGTACATCGACACGCTGATCACCACGGACACGAACTGCGTGTACACGTTCCTGTTCAACCCCATCAACACTTCAGGGTGGGTGAACGTGGAGGTATCCTGTGACAACGGGCTCACCTGGATGTGGGACTCGCTCGGCTTCACCTCCACGCCCGGTGACACACTGGTGATCGACTTCACCTGCGGCGGCCTCATCACCGACTGCCTCGGGATCCCAGGTGGTCCCAACATGCCGGGCACGGCTTGCAACGATGGCGACACGCTCACCGTGCAGGACACCTGGACGCCGACCTGCCAGTGCGTGGGCGTGCCGGTGAACTACTACGACTGCCTGCAGGTGCTCAACGGCCCGGACCTGCCGGGTACGCCGTGCGACGACAACGACCCGCTCACGGTGAACGACACCTGGGACGTGAACTGCCTGTGCGTGGGCACCAGCACCGTGCCGTGCAACGCCGATTTCTGGGTGCTGCAGGGCTTCACGGTGGACTCCATCACCAACCTGCCGGTGCCCATCCCCAACGAGCTGTGGATCTGGAACCTGAGCAGCGGCGGCACGGGGGCCTTCAGCTTCCTGTGGAACTTCGGTGACGGCACCAGCAGCACCGACCCCTTCCCCACGCACTACTACGCCAACGGCGGACCCTACCTGCTCTGCCTCACCATCAACGACAGCGCGGGCTGCACGAGCACCCATTGCGACTCGGTGTCGGTGGACGCGAACGGCATGTACACCGGCATCATGGCCGGCGGCAACGACCGCCAGAGCGGCTTCACCATCAACGTGCGCGACCCGCTGGCCACCGGCATACAGGATCCGTCGATCGCGCCCGGCGAACTGGCCCTGTGGCCGAACCCCGTGCAGGACATGCTGAACATGGCGATGGTGGGCGGGATGCGCGGCAGCATCACGGTGGATATGCTCGACCTGAACGGGCGCCTGGTGCGCAGCGAACGCCACAGCGTGTCGGGCCAGCGCCACCGGATGACCTTGAACACGACCGGGCTCCATGCCGGGCTGTACTTCCTCCGCATCAGCGACGGCCGCAGCACCATCAGCCAGCGCTTCGTGAAGACCGACTGAGCACCACACATTGGGTTGGGAAGGGGTGCCCGTCCACCGGGTGACCGGGGACGGGCGCCTCACCCACGCGAAAGCGATGACGATCACGGACGCACTGCTCGAACGCTGCCGCCGCCAGGAGGCCCGGGCGCAGTATGAGCTGTACCGTGCGCTGTACCCGATGATGATGGGCATCTGCTGCCGCTACGAGCGCAACCGCCAGGACGCGGCCGCCACCATGAACCAGGGCTTCCTGAAGATCCTGCAGCACATCGACCGGCGACCGGACCATGTGCCTTTCGAGCCCTGGGCGCGGCGCGTGGTAATCAACACCGTCATCGACCAGTTCAGGCGCAACAAGGAACGCAAGGCACAGGAGCTGCTCACCGCGGACCACACCGGGCACGACAGCAGCGAGGTGAACGCCTACCTGGGCGAGATGGAGGCCGAGGCCTTCGCCAGCCTGCTGGAGAAGCTGCCGCCGATGTCGCGCCACGTGTTCAACCTCTTCGCCGTGGACGGCTATGCGCACGCCGAGATCGCCGAGCTGCTCGGCATCAGTGAAGGCACCTCGAAGTGGCACGTGAACAACGCCCGCACCCTTCTGCAACAGGCCATCGGCACCATGGCCGCCCAACGCACCCTCAACACCCCGGCCCGATGAACAGCCCGGAAGACTTCGACGACCTCGTACGCCGCAAGCTCGAGGAGCGCACCTTCCCCTTCGACGAGGGGCACTGGCACGAGATGCAGCGCGTGCTGGCCGAGGAACGCCGGCGCAAGCGCCGCGGCCTCTACTGGGGCCTCGCCGCAGGCCTGCTGCTGCTGATCGGAGGCGGCATCGCCCTGCTCACCGGCCGGGAGGAGCCCAACGCCCCTTCCGTGGCGCAGGTGAACAGCGCGCCGGCATCGGCGGACGCACCGGCCACCGGGTCCGCAGCTGCGCACGATGCGGTACCGACGAGCAACGGGGAGGTCGACACCGCAAAGCGCACGACCACAGGCGACGGCAGCGGCAGGGAGGCGAACGCGGTGGAGCCTCAGCGTCCGACCACACCATCGAGCAAAGATCACACCGCGCGTACAACACCGAAGCGCACAGCGACCGGTGGCGCATCGCGCAACGACAACGCCCCTGCGCGCGGAGGTGATGCGAAGCAGCCGAATGCCGCCAGGTCCGGTACGGGCGACGCCACCGCCGCCCAGGGAACGGGCAGCGGCGCAGGTGTGGCAGCAGCGAGCGGCGGCGCAGCAGCCTCCGGAGGCAACACCGAACGCACCGCGACCACGGACGACAAGGCCGCATCGCAAAAGGACCCCAACACCGGCAAAGGGGAACAACAGCACGAAGGGGGCTCCGAAGCGCATAACGCCGCAGGCGATGCGCTGGCGGCATCATCCGGCGGGGAGGCGACCGGCGACACCACGCGCCTCACCACCCGTGGAGAGCCCCAGCCGGGCGACAGCCTGACCGCGCCCCCCGCGGCGCCACCGACCGCGCCCATCATTCCCCCCGCCTCGCCGTGGGAGATCACCCTGTGGGGCGGCCTGCAACGCACGCACACCACCTACAGCGGCGCCGAGGTCCCCTGGCCGGGCACCATCAGCGATGCAAGCGCCCCGGCCTTCGGCGCAGAGGTGATGCACATGGGCCGCAACCTGGGCCTGGGCGCGGGCCTGCACTACATCACCTACGCGGAGCAGTACCAGCAACCCCTGCTCTACACGGACATCACCGCCATCGATCCCGTGTACACGGTGGTCCCGGTGGACACCAGCCTGATGATCGTGACCGGCTCGTACACGCAGAACGGCCAGGTGTACTACACCACCGAGCTGATGGACACCGTCATCTACGTGCTCGACATCAGCGCCGACACCACGGTGACCCGCGTGATCACCCAGCAGGCCGATGACCGGGTGAACCATGTGAGCTACCTGGAGGTGCCGCTGCTGGTCGACGGCCACCTGGACGCCGGGAAGTGGCGCTTCGGCCTGCGCGGCGGTCCCACCGTGGGCCTGCTCACCGGGCGACGCGGTTCGCTGCCCATCACCGACCCCTCGGGCGTGATCAGCCTGGAGGACCAGCCGTTCAGGGAGTACATGTTCGGGTGGAGCGTGCGCGGCTACGTGCGGTACCGCCTTGGCGACCAGTGGTGGCTGGGGCTGGAGCCCATGGCGCGCGGCCAGTTGATGAACGCTTACAGCACCGGCGCGCTCGACCGGCGCTCCAACGCCATCGGCCTGGGCTTCAGCGTGAGCTATCGCCTGCACTGACGGTTCCGGGCGATCCTCCCCATCTTCACGGCGTGGAACGCTTCCTGCTGATCGGGGTCCTGTGCCTCGCCGGCTGCGGCCAGCGCCCGGAAGCGGACCCGACACCTGCAGCCCGTGATGCTGCGCCAACGGTGAACGCCCCCATGGACCCCAAGACCCTTCCCGCCTTCAGCGCCAACGGCCACGTGAACGCCGTGATCGAGATACCGGCAGGCACCAGCGACAAGCGCGAGTACGACCCGGCCACGGGCACCTTCCCCGTTGATGAGCGGAACGGATCACCACGCCGAATCAAGTTCCTGCCCTACCCCGCGAACTACGGCTTCATCCCCGGCACGCTGATGGACGAGGCCGGCGGTGGCGATGGCGACGCGCTCGATGTGTTCGTGCTGTGCCCGTCGGTGCCCAGCGGCACCGTGCTCGAGATCGAGCCCATCGGCCTCATCGAGCTCATCGATGCCAACGAGCGCGACGACAAGCTCGTGGCCCTGCCGGTGGACCGCAGCCTGCTCACCATGGACGTGGACGACCTGCACGAACTGCCCAAGGGCGTGGCCGACATCCTCACCACCTGGCTCACACACTACGACCCCGAGGACAGCGCGCGCGTGGTGGCCGTGAAGGGGCGTGAGGCCGCGCTGGAGGCTGTGCGGAAGTGGACGGCGAAGTGATCACTCCCGGATCACGCGGAAGGCGCGGCAACCTTCCTCCGTGCAGAGCCGGAGCACGTAGAGACCGCTGGAATGACCTGAAAGATCAAGCTCCAGCCGGCCCCTGGCAATTGATGCCCCGGCTTCCAGCATGCGGCCGGTGGCATCATACATGGACCAGGTGCCGCCTGCATCCCCCAAGCCCGTCACGGTGATCAGGCCGGATGTCGGATTCGGAGCGACAACCAGATCGGACAGGTGCTGCTCGGCGATGGCCACGGAGCAGCTACCGGGCGGGCAGAACAGGACCCCCGGATCGACCGTGCCTTGGTCAACGTCCAGGTAGGGCCACTGGGTGGTGGTGGGCGTGGCATCGCAGATCACCAGACCGGCCTGCAGGGACCCGGCATTGATCGAACTGTCGGCGATGCACACGGTACCGGGTCCGGCCAGCCAACCCTCGTTAAGCAGGTCGCCCGTATGGATGCGGCCGCCTGGCGTGAAGAAGGTCACATGGGCCACCGGACCATCCGCATCGGAGAGGTGGAGCCTCCCACCTACGGTGAACAACGCATCCCACATGTTCAAGCCCCACCGCAGGTCCATGTCTCCCGCCACCAGGTTGAACGTGGACGACATGGCGTTGAAATTGGACGTGTGCCGTACGATGAGGTCATGGGTCACCGTGCAGCTGTCCGCGTTGTGAAAGAGACCGGAGCTATCCACCGTGAGATCGTAAGCCGTGAAGCGCCCGGCGTTCCACAGCAGGCTGTCGCGCACCCAGGCGACGCGCGCCACCACGGTGGCCTCGTTCCAGAAGGAGCTGTGGTCGAACACGAGCGAATCCAACGCCGACATCAACCCGGTGTTGCGCCCACGACGCCGCACCACCAGCTTCTCCGCGCTCATCACCCCGTTGTTCACCAGCGAGTCCGTCCATGCCGATGCCTCGGGCAGGATGAGCCTGTGCAATTGGACCTGGCCGGCATTATGGAACGCGGCCGTGGTGATGAACGTGCGGGACGGAACACCGGAGAGACCGGCCCCGGCCATGACGTCGATGCGTCCGCCGAGCAACGTCACATCGGTGTCCAGCGTGACCTGGTGCTGAACAACGACCGAATCGCCGTCCTGGGGCGCGCAACCACAATCCCAGGTCGCGGGATCGGTCCAGTCGCCGGCCGCCACGCTCTGCACCAAGGATTGGGCGCCCAAGTGGAGCACCGCCATCAACGCGGGTATCAACAGGAGGCTTCGCATGCATCGAAGGTAGACGCTGGCCAAGCGCTGACGCAGGCTCACTCCCGCACCACACGGAAGGCCCGGCAGCCTTCCTCCCCGCACATACGGAGCACGTAGGCCCCGGTGGACAACATCCCCAGGTCGATGGACCGCGTGCTGCCGTTACCCTCAAACCCCATGGCACAGGCCCGACCCAGTGCATCTAAAAGCTCGAAACGCAGCAGGCCTTCGGGAAGACCGCTGAGGACAAGTCCGCCGTTGGTTGGGTTGGGCGCGATGGCAACACCGGCCCACACGTCCTCCCCGATGCCCACGCTGCACTTCCCGCTCTCGCAGAACACGATGGCCGGGTCCACAGTGCCGTTGTTCTGGTCGATGATGGGGGGCACCGTGGTGGTGGGCGAGCCGTCGCAGAAGTCCATCGCGCCCACCAGGTCGCCCTCGTTGATGGTGATGCCGCTCACACAGATGGCGCCGTTGCCCACGATCACGCCGTCGTTCTGCATGTTCCCGTTCACGCGGATGAGACCCGTCGCTCCGATGTTGATGCTGTCGTCGTTGGCGAAGTCGCCGTTCACCTCGATGTAGCCCGGCGAGTCGAAGGTCCAGTCGACATCGAGGTCGCCGATGGTGTACAACGTGCCCTCGTTCAGCACCGGTTGGGTGATGGCCAGGAAGCCCATGGAGCTGAAGCCGAACCAGCCGCTGGGCGTGATGTGGACCCAGGCGTTGGTGAGCGTCACCGCGGCCTGGATGGTCACCGCATGGGAGATCTCCACGCTGTCGGCCACGCTCGGCACGCAGTTGCAGGACCATGTGGCGGGGTCGTTCCACGGACCATCGGCCGCTGTGGTGTACAGCTGGGCGGACAGCATGGGAGAGACGACCAGCAACGGATAGGCAAGCAACGTGCGCATACCACCAAGGTAGGCAGCCCAAGCCCTACCCGCGCAGTTCGGCCCCGGCCTCCTTCTCGAACGCGCTGCGGATGCGGCCCATCGCCTTGTCCACCTGCTCGTCGGTGAGCGTCTTCTCCGCGTCCTGCAGCACGAAGCTGAGCGCATAGCTCTTCTTGCCCGCGGGCAGCTTGTCGCCCTCGTAAACGTCGAAAAGGTCCACCTGGCGGAGCAGCTTGCGCTCGGCCTGCAGCGCGAGCTTCTCGAGCTGCGCGTAGGTCACGGCCTTGTCGAGCAACAGGCTCAGGTCGCGGCGCACGGCGGGGAAGCGCGGCACCTCCGCGTGCTCCAGCTTCATGCCGCTGAGCTGCTGCAGCCAGGCCGCATCGTTCACCTCGGCGTAGAGCACGGGCTGCGCGATGTCGAAGGCCTTCAGCACGGCGGGCTTCACCACACCGAAGGTGGCGAGGGTGACGCCCTTGCGCTGCACCACCACCGCGCTGTCCAGCAGCGGGTGCGCTTCCGGCGCATCGACCACCCCGGTGATGCCCATGCGCTCGGTGAGCAGCTCCACCTCGGCCTTGACGTCGGCGATCTCGGTCCTGTCGTCCTCGGCACGCCAGCGCTCACGCCAGCGGCGGCCCGTCACGAGCAGACCGGTGCGGTCCTCCTCGCGGCTTCCCGTGTTCGCTGCGGCGTACACGCGCCCGCGCTCGAAGAGGCGCAGGTCCTTGCGCTGCCTCGCGATGTTGTGCGCGGCGGCGCCCAGCAGGCCGAAGAGCATGGTGGGCCGCAGCACGTCGAGCTCGTTGCTCAGGGGGTTCAGCAGGCGCACGAGGCCCTCGTTGCTGGCGGCTCCGAGCTTCACGGCGCGTTCGCCGTTCACCAGCGAAGGCGTCATCACCTCACTGAAGCCGCGGCCCGCCAGGTGGGCGGCCATGCTCTGCTGGAGGCCTTCCACCGTGGCCATCGGCTTGTGCACGTGCGGCACCATCAGGCGCTCGGGCACGGGGATGCGGTCGAAGCCGTGGATGCGCAGCACCTCCTCCACCAGGTCGGCCTCGCGGTGCACATCCACGCGGTACGGCGGCACGTGCACAGAGACCGTCCGTTCGGTGCGGTCGCTCAGGCGGCAGTCGAGCAGCTCGAGGATGTGCACCACATCGTCATGCGGGATGTGCACGCCGCACAGGCGGTCCACCGCGGCGAAGTGCAGTTTCACCTCCCGCCACACGGGCTCGTGCGCACGGATGTCGGTGATGCCCGAACTGATGCGCGCACCGGCCACCTCGCGCAGCAGCAGCGCCGCGCGCTTCAAAGCCACCAGCGTGATCTCCGGGTCCACGCCGCGCTCGAAGCGGAACGAGGCGTCGGTGTTGAGCGCGTGGCGGCGGGCCGTGCGGCGCACGGTGACGGCGTCGAACCAAGCGCTCTCGAGGAACACGCTGGTGGTGGCCTCGGTGACACCGCTGTCCAGCCCGCCGAACACGCCCGCGATGCATAGCGGACCGGCGGGATCGGTGATCATGAGGTCCTCGGCGTCGAGCTTGCGCTCCTTGCCGTCGAGGGCCACGAAGGCGGTGCCGGTGGGCAGCTGGCGCACGAGGATGCGTCCGTCGGTGATGCGGTCGGTGTCGAAGGCGTGAAGCGGCTGGCCCAGCTCGTGCTGCACGAAGTTGGTGACGTCCACCACGTTGTTGATCGGCTTCAGGCCAATGCTGGCGAGGCGCTCCTTCAGCCACTCCGGCGAGGGACCCACCTTCACCCCGGTGAGCGTGAGGCCGGCGTAGCGCGGTGCGGCGCGATGCGCATCCACCTCCACGGCGATGCTGCGCGCGTCATCGTCGGGCGCGAAGGCCTCGGTGGCGGGCATGCGCACGGCGACGGTGCGGCCGGTGCGGTAGTGCAGGGCGGCGGCCAGGTCGCGGGCCACGCCCAGGTGGCTCATGGCATCGGCGCGGTTGGGCGTGAGGCCGATCTCGAAGACGTGGTCGGCCTTGAGGCCCAGGTGCTCGGCGGCCGGTGCCCCGGTGCGTGCGTTGGGATCCAGCACCAGGATGCCTGCGTGGCTCTGGCCCAGGCCCAGCTCGTCCTCGGCGCAGATCATGCCGTGGCTCTCCACCCCGCGGATCTTGCTCTTCTTGATGACGATGCTGTTGCCGTCGGTCATGTGGAGCGTGCTGCCCACCAGCGCCACCAGCACCTTCTGCCCGGCGGCCACGTTGGGGGCGCCGCACACGATCTGCAGCGGCTCGCCCTGCCCCACGTCCACGCGCGTCACGCTCAGGCGGTCAGCGTCGGGGTGCTTGGCGCACTCCACCACACGGCCCACCACCACCCCGGCCAGCATGCCCTTCACGGGCTCCAGCGGCTCCACGCTCTCCACCTCCAGCCCGGTGCTGGTGAGCACGTCGGCCACCTCGCGGGGGCTCATGCCGTCGAGGTCGATGAGGCTGTTCAGCCAGTTCCAGGAGATGCGCATGGTATCCGCCGTAGCCCCGGCGAAGGTGGATGGGGGTTGGGAAAAAGGGTCGGCGAAGATACCGAACGGGCGTGGGGGGCCGTTGTCGGTTGTTCGTTGCATCGCCCGCCCGAAGCATGGCGAAGGCGGGTCCGTCGGGAACGTGGATCTACGAACAACGGTGCACGATGCACGAACAACGCTTCACGAACAACGATGCACGACGCCCCCTCCCGCTAGCTTTGGGCACGGCCATGGGCTACATCATCCTCTCCATCCCGCTCTTCTTCCTCCTCATGGGGGTGGAGCTGGCATGGAGCGCCTGGCGCGGCAGGCACGTCTACCGGCTCAACGACTTCATCGCCAACCTGGGCTGCGGCATCGGCTCGCAGGTGGTGGGGGCCTTTACCAGGACGGCCATCTTCGCCGCCTACCTGTGGGCCTACGACCACCTGCGCGTGCTCACCCTGCCGACCAGCGCGCTCACCTGGGTGGTGGCCTTCCTGCTGGTGGACCTGCTGTACTACTGGTTCCACCGCCTGAGCCACGAGGTGAACTTCCTGTGGGCCGCGCACATCGTGCACCACCAGAGCGAGGAGTACAACCTGAGCGTGGCGCTGCGCCAGAGCTGGTGGCAGGGCCTGTTCAGCTGGTGGTTCTACCTGCCCATGGCGGTGCTCGGCATCCACCCGGTTCTCATCGTCACCGTGGGCGCCTTCAACACGCTGTACCAGTTCTGGATCCACACCAAGGCCATCGGGCGCATGGGCCCGCTGGAGGCCGTGCTGAACACCCCGAGCCACCACCGCGTGCACCACGGCAGCGACCCCAAGTACATCGACCGCAACCACGCCGGCACGCTCATCGTGTGGGACCGCCTCTTCGGCACCTACCAGCGGGAGGAGGATGAGCCCGTGTACGGCATCACCACGCCGCTCACCAGCTGGGACCCGGTGCGGGCCAACTTCCACTACTGGGGCGAGCTCATCGACCTGGCGAAGCGCTGCACCCGGTGGAGCGACAAGGTGCGCGTGTTCCTGAAGCCCCCCGGCTGGCGGCCTGCGGAGCTCGGCGGCTTCCAAGGCCCTCGGCAGAAGGACCGCACGACCTACCGCAAGTTCGATACGACCGTGCCGAAGGGGGTGCGCGACTATGTGGCCGTGCAGTTCGCCCTGCTGCTGGCCGTCACCACGCTCTTCCTCTTCAAGCAGCAGCTGCTGCCACCGTGGCTGCAGTGGGGCGCGGCCCTGCTGATCATCTGGTGGGTGATGGACATGGG
>JBIJCH010000088.1:0-7412 GCA_044344815.1 Flavobacteriales bacterium
AGCCGGCACATGGCCCACCTGATCGCCCCTTCGCTCCTCTCCGCCGATTTCGCCGACCTGAAGGGCGCCGTGAAGCTGGTGGACGAAAGCCCAGCGCCCTGGCTCCACCTGGACGTGATGGACGGCGTGTTCGTGCCCAACATCAGCTTCGGCATACCCGTGATCCGCAGCATCCGGCCGCTCACCCGCAAGGTGTTCGACACGCACCTGATGATCGTCGACCCCGATCCGTACATCAACATCTTCAGCGATGCCGGGGCCGACATCCTCACCGTGCACCTGGAGGCCTGCCGCCATCTGCACCGCACCGTGCAGGCCATCAAGGCCGCAGGCATGAAGGCCGGCGTATCCATCAACCCCCATACGCCTGTGGGCACGCTGGAGGACATCATCGCGGACCTGGACCTGGTGCTCGTGATGAGCGTGAACCCCGGCTTCGGAGGGCAGAAGTTCATCGCCAACACCTACCGCAAGCTCGAGCAGCTGCGCGACCTGCGCGCCCAGCGCCATAGCAAGGCCCTGATCGAGGTGGACGGCGGTGTGGGACAGGACAACGTGCGCGCGCTCGTGGACCACGGCGCCGACGTGCTGGTGGCGGGGAACAGCGTGTTCAACGCGAAGGACCCCATGGCCGCGATCGTGGCATTGACCAACGGTTGAGGCCGCCCGGACACCGGAGCGGGCCACTACCTTCGTCATCGACCATGCCGAATGTCACCGACGCCATCGGCCCCTCTCCCGCCATGGTCCAGCGCCAGACGTTGAACACCACCCTCACCCACACCCAGCGTGCGGTGCTGCGGACCCTCGTGTACTTCGACATCTTCCGACATCCCCTGCGCGAGGACGAGCTGCTGCGCTTCCTCACCATGGCCTGTCCGGACGTGCGCTGCGTGAAGGAGGCCCTGGGCACCCTGTTGCGCGACGGACTGCTCGTGGAGAGCTCCGGGCACTACGCCCTGAGCGACGCCGCAGCGGCGGTGCGGGAACGGCTTGCGGGTGAACGGCGCGCACGGGCGCGTTTCCTCACGGCCATGCGGATGGGACGCTTCATCGGATCCTTCCCCTTCGTGCGCGGCGTGATGCTGAGCGGATCCATGAGCAAGGGCGTGCTCGCCGTGGACGGCGACATCGACTTCTTCGTGATCACCACGCCCGGGCGGCTGTGGCTGGCGCGCACGCTGCTCATCGCCTTCAAGAAGGTCTTCCTGCTCAACAGCCGCCGCGACTTCTGCGTCAACTACTTCATCGATACCGAGCACCTGGGCATCGAGGACAGGAACCTCTTCACGGCCACCGAGGTGATCACGCTGGTGCCTGTGCACGGCCGCACCACCTGTGCCGCCTTCTTCACCGCGAACACCTGGGCCGCCGACCACCTGCCGAACGCACCGAGCCCCGTCACCGCCCACCTGCGCGAAGGCGCCGGCCCCGGGCAGCGCTCCCTGGAGCGCATGCTGGCGGGCGGCATGGGTGACGAACTGGACGAGTGGTGCATGCTGCGCACCAAGGACCGCTGGCGGCGGAAGTTCCCCGAGTTCGATGCCGTGCGCTTCGACCTCGCCCTGCGCAGCCGCCGCTACGTGAGCAAGCACCACCCGCGCAACTTCCAGGAGCGCGTGCTGGGCGCCTTCGCGCAGGGGCTCGCCAGCTTCGAGCAACGCACGGGCATCCCGGTCTCCTGAGCCATGGCACGGGTGCTGGTGACACACGGCTACTTCTACCGGCTCGACCCGAAGCAGTGGGCCGACGGCCGCCCCTACCCGCCCCTGGGTACGCTGCAGAGCGCCGCGGTGCTGCGTGCGGCCGGGCATGAGGTGCGCGTGTTCGACACCGGCCTGTGCCGCTCGCCAGGCGAACTGGTGCCCGTGCTCGAGGCCTTCCGGCCCGACATCGTGGTGATCCATGACGATGGCTTCAACTACCTCACCAAGATGTGCCTCACGGTGATGCGTGAGGCATGCCAGCGCATGATCGCGCTGTCCCATGCCGCGGGTGCGCGGGTCAGCGTGTGCAGCAGCGACAGCACCGACCACCCCGAGCTCTACCTCGCCCATGGCGCCGATGCCGTCGTGCTGGGCGAGGGTGAGGAGACCGAACGCGACCTGGTGGAGCGATGGTGCGCCGGCGCGGCATGGACCGATGTACCCGGCATATGCTGGCGCGATGGGGACGGCGTACGCACCAATGCGCGCCGCACCGTGCTGCGCGACCTCGACAGCCTGCCGGTGCCGGCCTGGGACCTGATCGATGTGGAGCCGTACCATGCGATCTGGTCGCGCTCTCAGGGGTTCTTCAGCCTGAACGTGGCCACCACGCGCGGGTGCCCCTTCAAATGCAACTGGTGCGCGAAGCCCATCTACGGCAACCGCTACAACAGCCGGAGTCCTGCGCATGTGGTGCGCGAGATCGCCCTGTTGCAGCAGCGCTTCGCACCCGACCACCTGTGGATGTGCGACGACATCTTCGGACTGAAGCCCGGCTGGGTGCAGGCCTTCCGCGATGAGCTGCGGCGCCAAGGGCTGCGCATCCGGTACAAGATCCAGAGCCGTGCCGATCTGCTGCTGCAGGACGACACCATCGCCGCGCTGGCGGAGAGCGGGCTGGAGGAAGTATGGATCGGGGCCGAGAGCGGCTCGCAGCGCATCCTCGATGCGATGGACAAAGGCATCACCGTGGCGCAGATCGCCGAGGCCCGCCGCAAGCTCAAGGCGCACGGCGTGCGCGTGGGCTTCTTCCTGCAGTTCGGCTACCTGGGCGAGACCACCGAGGACGTCGACCTCACCATCCGCATGCTCGAGGAGCTGATGCCGGACGACATCGGCATCAGCGTGAGCTACCCGCTGCCCGGCACCCGCTTCTTCGACAAGGTGAAGGACGAGCTCGGCGGCAAGCGGAACTGGACGGACAGCGACGACCTGGCCATGATGTTCCGTCAGGAGCAGCGGCCCGCCTACTACAAGCGGCTTCACCGCTATGTGCACAAGCGCTTCCGCCGGCGGCAGGCCCTGGATGCGTGGAACGACCTGCTGCGCGGTTCCGCGGCGCCCGTGCGGCGGCTGCTGTCCACCCTGTACTATGTGCCCGCCGCGGCCATCGACGCCCGCCGCCTCGCCCGGCTCACCGCATGAGCACCATCGACACCACACCCGCCCGCGAGGCGTTCAGCCGGCAGGCTCCGGTCTTCGACGCCATCGATGCGGCGAACCCACTGATCCTGTGGGTGCGTGATCGTGTGCGGCGCGCCAGCATGCGCCACATCACCCCCGGCTCGACCATGCTCGAGCTCAACGCGGGAACCGGCATCGACAGCGTGTTCTTCGCAAGGCAGGGCGTGCGCGTGCTGGCCACCGACCAGGCCCCCGGCATGGTGCGGGAACTGCGGTCCAAGCAGCGGACCGGCCTGCCGCTCGATGTTGTGGAGCTCTCCTACCACGCCCTGCCACAGCTGGCCGGCCGCACCTTCGACCACGTGTTCTCCAACTTCGGCGGCCTGAACTGCACGGACCGGTTGGCCGATGTGCTGCGCGACGCCCATGCGCTGCTGCGGCCGGGCGGTCGCATGCACCTGGTGATCATGCCCCGCACCTGCCCGTGGGAACTGGCCTGGGTGCTGCAGGGCCGCTTCCGCGATGCCTTCCGCCGGTACCGCACCGACGGTGCGCCCGCGCAGGTGGAGGACACCGCGTTCCCCTGCCACTACCACGATGCGGCCGACGTGCTCCGCATGCTGCCGCCGGGCTACGACGTGGAGCACCTGCAGGCGCTGTCCCTGTGCTATCCGCCTCCGCATGCGCATGCCCTGGCCGGCCGATGGCCGCGCCTCCTGCGCGTGCTCGAGCGCATGGAGGATGCCCTCTGCATGCGCAGGCCCTTCCGCAGCTGGGGCGACCACTACCTCCTGATCGTGAAACGCACGCGATGAGCACGCGACCGGCCTGGATGCCGAACGATGCCCGCCAGGTGAACGGGGTCTGGGAGCTGGGTCCCGTGGACGGCACCTTCGGCGCGCTGTACCACACCGTGCGAACGCTGGAGCAGCGCATCCTGCCCGATGGCATCGTGCGCGGTCTGCCTGGTGCGGGAAGCCGCACCGCCCACCCGGCGGAATGGCGCATCCGCGAGCGATCGCTCCATCGACTGCTGAAGACGCTTTCCGCTGCAGGACGCGACCTGCACGTGCTGGACATCGGGTGCGGCAACGGCTGGATGAGCGCCGCGCTGGCCCATGCAGGCCACACGGTGACGGGGCTCGATGCGCACCGGGATGAACTGGAACAGGCCGCCCGTGTGTTCCCCGCCCGCAACGTGACCTGGTGCCTGGGCGACCCGCTCCACGCCGACCTTCCGGCGGCAGGCTTCGACGTGGTGCTGTTCGCCGCGAGCATCCAGTACTTCGATGACCTTGCCGGACTGGCCCAGCGCGCGCGCCGGCTGCTGCGACCGGGCGGTGAGGTGCATGTGGTGGACACGATGCTGTACCCTGACCGGCAGGCGGCCGACGAGGCGCGCGCACGCTCGCGGGCCCACTATGCCCGGCTGGGTGTGGAAGCCCTGGCGGAACGCTACCAAGCGCTCACCCCGGCCGACCTGGAACCGCTGGGCACCGTCCACGTGCTCCACGCTCCTGTCCAAGGTCCGCTGGCCCGCCTGCTGGGGCGTGCAACGCCCTTCCACCACATGATCGCCCGTCCCTGAGCCGTAGCTTCGCGGACACGCAAGTTCACCATGCGCCTACGGTCATTGCTACTGGCGATGCTGGCCAACGGGGTCGCTTCGGCCCAAGGCCCGCCAGCCTACTGCTTTCCCAACGCCACCGACAGCACAGCGGCAGGCGACTTCATCGACGGTGTGCAGGTGGGCGACCTGTCGAACCTGGGCACAGGGCTGACCGGCGGGCCCGGCTACGCCGACCTGCGCTATGTGCAGCCGGGTCTGGCCACGCACCTTGTCGCAGGCGCCCAATACGCGCTGGAGGTCGTGGCCGGAGACCGCGCCGGCACGGCCTATGCCGCATGGATCGACCTGGACCAGGACCTGGACCTGGAGCCTGGCGAGCGTTTAGGCGACTTCGTGAGCACCGGTCCCGGGAACTCCACCGTGATCCCGTTCACCCTGCCGGCCGATGCCACGCGCGGCTACACCCTGCTGCGGGTGCGCTGCGCGTTCACCACCGACCCGGTGGATCCCTGCGCCACCTACACCCACGGTGAGACCGAGGATTACACCGTGGTGATCGAGGACGGAAGCGGCTGCATCCCACTGCTCGCATTCGGCAACACGAACGGTGAGCACATCACGGGTGTGGCGCTCAACACCTTCAGCTACAACCAACCGGCACCGGACCCGGCGCCTTACGTGGACAACAGGCACCTCGGTGCGATGCTCTCCATCGGCATCACCTACAACCTGTCCGTGACCGTGGGGTCCGGAGCCGGGCAGCTCGCTGCGGCCCTGCTCGACCTGAACGGTGATGGTGATCTCGATGATGCCGGTGAGCAACTGGGCCAGGCCTATGCATCGGCCCCGTTCCAGACCGTGGTGTTCACCTTCCCCATCCCGGCCGGCACCGCCATGGGGCAGCGGCTGTTGCGTGTACGTTGCTGGGACAGCGGGCTGCCGGCCGACCCCTGCGCCGACAGGCTCTCCGGTGAAACGGAGGACTACACCGTGGGCCTGCGGCATCCCAACTTCCTTTGCTTCCCCGTGGCGGGCGGCACGCAAGGCGGCATCGAGATCGCGGACCTCACCGTGAACGGCGGCACTTTCACATCGAACGGCGGATGGCCCTACCATACGGTGCATGATACGGTACCGGTGCGCCTGCCGCGCGGCGAGGCGGATGTGCTGTCCCTGACCAGCGGCACGCACGTTCCGACCCGCTTCCAACTATGGGTCGATGCCAACCTGGACGGCGACTTCAACGACCCCGGGGAGAACCTGGCGACCGCCGTCTCCACCACACCGGGACAGGCATTGCAACTGCCTTTCACGCTGCCGGCCTCCATGCCGGCGGGCCAGACCCACCTGCGGCTGCGTTGCTCGGACGGCAATGCAACGGCACCCACCAGCTGCGGCGCTTCCACCGCCGGCGAGATCGAGGACGTGGTGATCGTGGTGGTGGACCCCGCCGGTCCGTGCATCCCCCATGTGCGCACTTGGACCCAACAGGGCACCTACATCGATGGTGTGATGATCGGCGCCATCGCGAACACCGGGAGCGGCGCCCTGCGGGGACCCGCATACAGCGACCTTCGGACACAGCGAACGCCGCTGGACCCGGGTGCCTCTTACGACATGCAATTGACCGCCGGCACGGACAGCCTCCACGTGTTCGATGCGTTCCTCGACGCGAACGGGGACGGCGATCTCGATGACAGCGATGAACACCTCGGGCGTGTGACCACCACCACGCCGGGCGGGCAGGCCACGCTCACGTTCACCGTGCCGGTGAGCGCGGTGCCCGACACCGTGCTGCTGCGCATCCGGGTGAGCGATGCCAGCGCACCGCTTGACGGATGCGGCGACCTGCCGCAGGGTCGGGGTGAGACGGAGGACTACGGTGCGGTCGTGTCCAACACCACCTCCGTGTCGACCATCGCTTCCGGCGATCTGCACGTGCGGCCGCTTCCTGAGGCGGGCCTGGTGCTCGTGGACACCCCGGAGCACTGGCGGGGTGGAGAACTGCTCGTGCTGGACGCCCTGGGCCGCGTGCTGCATAACAGCCGCGTGACCGGCACGCGGATGAACATACCCGCCGCGACGTGGTCGCCCGGCGTCCATTTCATCCGCGTCCTCACGCCAACGGGTCCCGCCTCGCGACCGTTCATCTGGCCCTGACCGTCACACCCTGCACCCTGCCCATGCGGACCCTTCTGCTCCTGCCCGCCCTGATCGCCTCGGTGATCGATGTTGCCGCTCAGGACCGATGCGCGAGCCACACCTTGACCCAGCGCCATTTGCAGGACCAGGGCCTGCCGACGGACATCGGCGCAGCCCTCGGCAAGCTGCCCCGCGGCGTGGTGAAGGGCGGCGGCAACCTCACCATCCCGGTGGTGGTGCATGTGGTGTGGAACACGTCCGCGGAGAACGTGCCTGATGCGACGGTCCAGGCCATGGTGGCCACCATGAACGCGGACTTCCAGGGCACCAATCCCGACCTCAACAGTGTGCGGCCCGCGTTCACCGGCGTGCGCGGCATACCGGGCATCAGCTTCTGCCTGGCCACGGTCGATCCCAACGGGAACCCCACCACGGGCATCACCCGCACACAGACCAGCGACACCTGGTTCGACCCGGACACCGAGACGAACGACATGAAGGCGCCGCCCACCGGAAAGAGCCCATGGGACCCCGACAGCTACCTGAACATCTGGATCTGCGACATCAGCAGCGGGCTCGGTGGCGGGCTG
>JBIJCH010000075.1:0-8041 GCA_044344815.1 Flavobacteriales bacterium
GCGGCTGGCGAAGATGGACCTGGTGGTGATGGGCTCGCACGGCGCCCGCGGGATCAAGGGCGTGGTGGGCAGCAACACCCAGAAGATCGTGCGCATCGCCCCGATGCCCGTGCTGGTGATCAAGAACAGCATCGAGGACTTCCAGGTGAACGACCTGGTCTACGCCTCCAACTTCACCGCCACCGACGTGCAGAAGTTCGAGGTCTTCCTGCCCTTCATCCGCCTGTTCGACCCGCGGGTGCACCTGCTGAAGGTGAACACCCCCAAGAACTTCGAGCGCAGCGAGGACACCCTCAAGGCCATCGATGCCTTCCTGCAGCACCACGAGCTGCGGAAGTTCACCACCACCGTGTACAACGACCTCAGCGTCGAGGAGGGCATCCTCAACTTCGCCCGGAGCATCGACACGGACCTCATAGCCATGGCCACCCACGGCCGCACCGGCTTCTTCCATGTGGTGAACGGAAGCCTCACCGAGGACATCGTGAACCACACCACCTTCCCGGTGCTTAGCGTGAAGCTCTAGAGCCCGGACCTGTCTATCTTTACCGCACAACACCGCGACGGATGAAGTTCCTGCACAAGCAATACCAGGCCAAGAAGAAGGAGGTCATCGAGGTGGAGCTGGACCGCCCGGCACGGGTGAAGTTCATGACCGCGATGGACTTCAAGAAATACAAGAACACCCGCACGCATTCCTTCCACGGCGGGCTGTTCGAGGAGTCGCCCGTGCGCTTCGTGGTGCCCCACGATGCCGTGTGGTACGTGGTGGTGGAGCGGGGAACGACGGCCCAGCCGAACGAAGTGCAGGCGAGCTGCCGGCTGATGCTGCCGAACCGCGCCGTCACCAGCAGCGTCGCGAGCGACGCACCCCGGCACCTGCGCGAGCTCGCCGAGGCCGATCAACGCTCCCTGATCGGGGAGGAAGGCAACGGTAACGGCTGAACATCCCGGGCGCAGCCGGTGTTCCACCACAACGAAAAGGGACCATGGACATCCAGGCGAACAACGAGCGGTTGGAGCGCATCCTGCTGGGTCAGGCGCAACTGATCGGCGAGGTGAACGAGCTCCTCGACCAGGAACAGAAGCATGACGACATCCTGCGGGCCTCGGTGCTCAGCTCCAAGGGCCACCGGGAGAACCGGATCGAGCGGCTCGACCCCGAGCGGGTCTTCCACGTCGACGCGATCCGTGAACTGTGCGTGAAATACCGGCTGCGCTTCCTGGAGGCCGGTCGTTTCAAGGGTGACCTGCCCGCGCGGGCCCTGTACGAACTGCGGCGCCTGGAGCAACGCTCGGCCGAGCCGCTGCGCGGCTTCATGATCATGGCACCGGCCAGCCGCTTCACCCTTTGCGATGCCGACGCCGACCCCCTGCTCTTCGTGCCGGTGGGCCGGTCCCACTACTACCTCGTGCACCGGTGGGGGAGCGACCTCAGCCCGTGGCGTGCCGTATGGGCGTGGCCCTTCCGCGATCCGATGACGCTGGGGTCCTGTGTGTTCGCGCTGGCCGTGGTGGCCGCCATGCTCGCGCCCAACGTGATCATCACCACCGATCCCGAGGCGGGGTGGTGGGGCGCGCACCGCATCCTGTTCCTGTTCTGGAGCGCCATGGTGCTCGCCAGCTTCACGGTGTTCAGCTGGTTCGCCTTCCACGGCCGGTTCAGCCGGGAGGCTTGGAACAGCCGCACGTTCAACTGAGGCGATCGCGCCGCACCGGTTCCAGCGCGGGAGTCTCCACGCGGCATACACATACGTTCCGGAACCAGCGCTTCAGCTCGTCCCGGCCCTCCTGGTCGAGCCGGCGGAACGCCTTCTTCAGTTCCTTGAGGAAGGTGGCGCGGTCGGCGAAGCTGATCTTCCCCAGGACCTCCTTGTAGTAATCAACGTTGATGGGCATGGGAAGGGTGGTTGACGCACGTTCCTGTACGTGATCCGGCGTGTCCGGGTTACAGGCCGATCCTACTCCTCGAAGAGCAAAGCCGGCGCATATTCGAACCGGCAGTGCCCGGTGGAACGCGCCCCCGCCTTGCTGGCCGGGGCGAACTTGGGCAGCGCGTAGAGCGCTACGATGATCTGGTTGGCCAGTACGTTGTCTCCGCCGTAGTCCACCGCGATCTGCTTCACATCCCCGAACTGGTTCACGTCGAAGTCCACCGTGATGCGCTCGCCGCCCGGGGGCTTGTTCGCCGGCGGCACGGCCTTCACGCGGGCCTTGATCTCGGCGAGCACCTGCTGGGCCGTGCACGAACCGCGCCCGTCGCCGGTGAGGTCCTTGCAGCCCGGGTGCGCCGGTGGCATATCGTGGTCGCCGGTGAAGGACCAGGCCATGCTCTCCTCGCCGGGCCGCTCGATGATGGGGGCCGCGCTGCTCAAGGGGGCCGCCTTCATCTCCTTGGGCGCGTCCTTCACCACCGTGGGCGGCGGGTTCTGCTGGGCGCAAAGGGACAGCGGCAGGGCGAGCAGGAGCAGGGTGATGGGGCGCATGGTGAACGGACTTTCCGTGAAGGTAAAAAAAGGAGAAGCCCCGCCAGCGGCGGGGCCTTCCTGCGTGCGGATGCCGGTGAGGGGGATCAACCGATCTGGATCTCGCGCACGCTGGGCTTCTTGGGGGCCACTTTCGGGATGATCACATTGAGCACCCCGTTGGTGTACTCGGCCTTGATGGCGTCATGCTGCGTGCCCTCCGGCAGGCGGAAGCTGCGGCTGAAGCTGCTGCGGCTGAACTCGCGGCGCGTGTAGCGCTCGTTCTCCTTCGTGGTCTCGGCCTTGTGCTCGGCGCTGATGGTGAGCACCTCGTCCTCCACGTTCAGCTTCAGGTCCTGCCGGTCGTAACCGGGGGCCAGCAGTTCCAGCTTGTAGTCCTCCGCGCGTTCGGTGATGTTCACGCTGGGCATGCTCCGCTTCATGTCGTCGTTCCCCAGGAACTGGGTGATGTCGCGGCCGAAGAACTCGTTCACGAAGTCGTTGAACGGGCTGAGCACGGTGCCCTGCGGGCGGTATTTGGTGAGCGTCATGGTGTTGTGTGGGTTGGTTCGCATTGGTGAACCCCCTGTGCTCAAGCCCGATACCAGAACGAAAAATGCGCCTATATGGCGCATTCAGGTTCGATTAAGGTGACAATATGGCCGCTATTGGCTCAGGAAGGTGTATTTGATCCAGCCTTTTTGCGGGTCGGGGGCTGAACCGGAGCGGTTGAACCGGGCGTTTCGGGCCGAATCCAACGCCTTCTCCACGAGGCAATCCTCGCTGGTGGTGCTGGCTCCAGGGTCCACTTCGGCCTTCTCCACGCGCCCATCGGGGCTGACCGCCACCCGCACCAGCACCACGCCACCGCCCCGGCACTGGAAACCCGGCCGGTGCAGGTACTGGTCGCTGCGGTCCTTCAGGTCGTACTCCACCATGGCCACGCCCTCCACCCGCACCGGCCTGGTCTCCTGCTGCTGCTGGTAGTTCTTCGGGTCCCACTTGCTGGGGTCGAGCTCGGGCAGGGTGATGTCCTCGCCGCGGGCGGCCCGTTCAGCCTTCAGCCGGTCGAACTCGGCCTGCTCCAGGGCCTTCAGGTCCTCTTCGATGGATTCGGCCATGCGCTCCTGGGCACGGGCGCTCAGGCGCGGAACGGCCAGCTGCGCCGTCACGTTGCTGCTCAGGGACTTCACCTCCACGGGCTGCCCGGTGATGATCCGCTGTTCCATCCGCTCGAACTCCTCCTCGGTGATCGGCGGGGCCACTTCCACCCGCAGCTCCGAGCGCTCGTGCTCCTCGGGCTCGCTGCGCAGGTCCTGGAACGCGAAGTAGAACAGCACCGTGGTGTGCAGCATCAGCGAGCCGATGAGGCCCGCCTTGTGGCGGTCGAACCAGTCGAGGAAGCCGGTCATGCGATGCTGCCGTACACGCGTGGGGCCCCAGCGGCCGTGCGCAACGCCGGAAAGTTAGCGCGCCCCGCTCACCGCATGCGGATGCGCCAGCCTGCCGGCAGCAGGTTGTTCCACCGGTTGCCCGCGCCACGCACGAAGCCGAGCCCATGCCCGCCGTACGTGACCCGCCGCCAGCGGCCCGATGGGGCCTCTCCGAGCCGCAGGGCCTCGCCGCGCAGATAGCTCAGCGCTTGGCCGTGGTCGAGCGGAAGGTCCGTGATGCCTTCGATGGCACCGGTGTACGCCCCCGCCTCGTGCGGTGCCTCGCGACCGTCGGGCAGGGTGATGCGCCAGGGTGTGCCGGGAGCCACGGTGTGCACGTTCGCCGCCAGCAGTGCGAGCTCCTTCGCCCACGCAGGGTGGATGCGGTGCAGCGCGCCCTGGTGCAGGAAGGTGTCGTTCGCGCCGCTCGGTGCACCACCGCGCTGCCTGCGCTCACCGGGCTTGCGCACCGGTCCGATGAAGAAGCCCTCGCCGTTCACGCGGTGCGGAAAGGCGACAGCACCGTGGCGCGTGCGCAGCACACCGAATGCGGACAGGTCGGGCAGTGGCAGCGGCTCCGCGCCCAGCGCGATCAAGTGCTCCAGCGCACAATCGTCCTCTGCATCGCTCCAGGTGCATGTGCTGTAGATGAGCACGCCGCCGGGCTCCAACGCGGACCATGCCGCATCGAGGATGGTGCGCTGGGTGAGGGCGCACTGCTCCACCAGCTTCGGCGACCATTGCTGCCGCGCGAAGGGGTCCTTGCGCATCATGCCTTCGCCGCTGCATGGTGCGTCCACCACGACGAGGTCGAAGAGCGGGCCCAGCGCCGCGAAGCGCTCCGGTCCGTCACCGGTGATGGTGTGGCCAAGGCGCCCCCACTTCCACAGGTTCTCCATGAGCGCGGGCCGCCGCCTGCGGTCCACCTCGTTGCTCACGAGCCATGAGCCGGGGCCGAGCAGGGTGGCCAGGTGCGTGCTCTTGCCGCCGGGCGCGGCGCACAGGTCGAGCGCGGCGATGTCATGCCCGGCAAGTCCGCTGGCGAGGAAGGCCTGTTCCAGCAGCATGCTCGATGCCTCCTGCACGTAGTAGCAGCCGGCATGCAGCAACGGGTCCAGCGTGAACACCGGGCGTTCGGCGAGGTAGCGGCCGGTGGCGCACCAGGGGATGGGCGTGCCGCCGATCTCCGCTGGCTTCGCGGGGTTGATGCGGATGCTGACGGGCGACGGGCCGTCGAGCGCGTCGATGAGCGCTTTTGCCTCCGCGCCGAGCTGCGTGCGCAGCCGTTGCTGCAGCGCTTCGGGTACGGGGACCGGTGCTGGTGTGCGGGCCATCAGCCGATCACGGCAGCCGTGTCGCGCATCAGCGTCTCGGCGCGGTCGGGACCCAGGCTCACCAGCTTCACCGGCACGCCCGTTGCCTCCTCGATGCGGCGGATGTAGGCCTCGAGGCTGGCAGGCAGCGCGCTGTTCACGCTCAGTGCGCCCCAGCCGGGCAGCTCGGTATACACGGGTTCCACCGTGCCCATGATGTCGTAGGGCAGGCGGTCGGTGAGCCGGCCGTTGACCTTGTAGTGGGTGCACAGGCGGATGGTGTCCATGCCGCTCAGCACGTCGGCCTTCATCATGGCCAGCTCGCTCACGCCGTTGATCATCACGGCATACTTGAGCGCGGGCAGGTCGAGCCAGCCGCAGCGGCGCGCGCGGCCGGTGGTGCTGCCGAACTCGTGGCCGGCCTGGCGGATGTGCTCTCCGACCTCGTCGTTGAGCTCGGTTGGGAAGGGGCCGCTGCCCACGCGGGTGCAGTAGGCCTTGAAGATGCCGATCACCCGGCCGATGCGCGTGGGGGGCACGCCCAGGCCCGTGCAGGCCCCGGCGGTGATGGTGTTGCTGCTGGTGACGAAGGGGTAGGTCCCGAAGTCGATGTCGAGCAGGGTGCCCTGCGCGCCCTCGGCCAGCACCTTGCGACCGGCGTTGAGCTGCTCATCGAGCCAGTGCTCGCTGTCCACCAGGGTGATGGAGCGCAGGCGCTGCACGGCGTCGAGCCATTCGCCCTCGTAGGTCTTCCAGTCGATCACGTGCTCGTGCGACGCTAGCAGGCGCTCATGCTTGCGCACCAGGGCCTTGTAGCGGTCCATCATGTCGGCGCGCTCCAGGTCGCCCACGCGGAAGCCGTTGCGGCCGGTCTTGTCCATGTAGGTGGGACCGATGCCCTTGAGCGTGCTGCCGATCTTCTCCTTGCCCTTCTCGGCCTCGCTGGCGGCGTCGAGCGCGCGGTGCGTGGGCAGGATCAGGTGCGCGCGCCGGCCGATGAGCAGCCGGTCGGTGACGTCCACGCCGGCCCTGGCCAGCGCGTCCACCTCCTTCAGGAAGATCACGGGGTCGATCACCACGCCGTTGCCCACCAGGTTCTTCACGCCCTCGCGGAAGATGCCGCTGGGGATGGTGTGCAGCACGTGCTTCCTCCCATCGAAGAGCAGCGTGTGGCCGGCGTTGGGTCCGCCTTGGAAGCGGGCGATGATCGAATAGCCGGGGGTGATCACGTCGACCACCTTGCCCTTGCCCTCGTCGCCCCATTGGGCGCCGAGCAGCACGTCCACCCGCGCGCTCATCCGCGGAACTTGGCGATGGCGCCGGGCACGTCGGCCGTGATGGTGAACACCGAGTCGAGCTTGGTGACCACGAAGAGCTGCTTCACGCCCTGGGACAGGCCCGCGAGCACCACGTCGCCGCCTGCGTTGCGGGTGCGGGTGAGCACGTTGATGAGGATGTTGAGCCCCGTGCTGTTCATGTACTGCAGGGCGCTGAGGTCGAGCACCACCGCGGTGTGGCCCTGGCCCAGCTCGCTGTCCAGGGTGGTCATCAGGCTGTCGGCCTGCTGCTGGTCCATCAGGCGGCCGCGCAGGTGGAACACCTTGCAGCCTTGTTCCTCGCTGACCTGCAGTTCGAAGGTGGGTCGGTCGGTCACGGTCGTTCGGTCTTGCGTTTCGCCTGGCACGCGGGGCACAGGCCGTAGATGTGCAGGGCGTGGCTCTCCACCTGGAAGCCGAGCACCTCGCCCACGGTGCTGCGGATGGCCTGGATGCGGGGGTCGCAGAACTCCATCACCTTCTCGCAGCCGGTGCAGATCAGGTGGTCGTGCTGGCGGTAGCTGTACGCCTTCTCGAACTGCGAGCGGTCGCGGCCGAACTGGTGACGGCGCACCAGCTGGCAGTCCAGCAGCAGGTCCATCGTGTTGTACAGGGTGGCGCGGCTCACGCGGTACTTCTTCTGCTTCATGCGGGCGTACAGCCGCTCGATGTCGAAGTGCCCGTCCTGGTCGTAGATCTCCGTCAGGATCGCGAAGCGCTCCGGCGTCTTGCGGTGCCCCTTCCGCTCCAGGTAGTCGCTGAAGAGGCGTTGCACGTTCTGGCTGATGTCCGGCGTGGCCATTCCGAGGGCGAAGGTAGCGCCGGGAGGGGGAACCGGAACGGCCTAGTGGTCAATGCGTTCCACCATCCGCACCCCCCGCACCCGCCGCAGCTTGTCCATCAGGGAGCGCAGGTGCTCGGCATCGTGCACGTAGGCCATCACCTTGCCCTCGAAGATGCCGTCGTTGCTCTCGAAGCTGATGGACCGCATGTTCACGTTGTGCTCGTGGCTGATGATGGTGGTGATCTTGTTCACCAGGCCCACGGCGTCGATGCCGCTGAAGGTGATGCCGGCCAGGAACTCCACGCTGTCCTTGCCCTTCCACCGCGCCTTCACGATGCGGTAGGCGAAGTTGCTCATGAGCTGCACGGCGTTGGGGCAGCTCACGCGGTGGATGCGGATGCCCTCGTGCTCGGTGATGAAGCCGAACACGTCGTCGCCGGGGATCGGGTTGCAGCAGGGGCTCAGCTTGTACTCGATCTTGTGCAGGTCGTCGCCGATGCTGAGGGTGCTGTTGGTCTGCCCGCGCATTTCGCTCACCACCTCCTCCAGGCTCCGTTCCTCCTCCTTGTGTTTCACGCGGGGCAGCACCAGGCGGCCGTTCTTCACGGTGGGCTGGTCCAGGGCGGCGAGGTCGTGGCGGCCGCGGGCGATCTGCCAGTACAGGTCGGTGGGCGAGGTGGCGCGGAAGTGCTCCACCAGGGTGCCGATGTTCTGCACGTCGAACCTGGCG
>JBIJCH010000076.1:0-8033 GCA_044344815.1 Flavobacteriales bacterium
CGCCCACGATCAGGCGTCCGCGCACCGAGATGGTGCCCTTCACGCGGCCATCGATGCGGACGTTGCTGTCGGAGCGGATCTCGCCCTCGACGGTCGTCCCTTCCATGATGCTGTTGATCTTGCCGGAGTTCACCGGCTCGGGGGCCTTGGTCATGGGCTCGGTCTTGGTTTCGTTGCGGAAGAGCGACACGCGTTCGGGGCCGGTTCAGGTCCGGGCCTCGCAAAGATAACAGCCTCAGGCACTTGTCCTACTTGCCCTGGAGGTAGTTCGCCTCGAAGAAGGTGAGGTAGCCCGCCAGGTCCTTCGTCTTGAACAGGGTGGCGTAGTTGGCCGTGGAGATCACGAAAGCGTCATAGCCCTTGTCGTTCAGGCCCTTGAGCTTGTTTCGGTCCCCGTTGAACAGGCCCAGGAAGGTGAGGGCCTTGGCCTTGTCGGGGAAGGTGGTCACCAGCACCAGATGGTGGTCGGCATCGAGCAGGTTGGCGTTCACGGTGAGCTTGTCGGCCTTCATCATGCTCTGGCAGAAATCACCCAGGCGCGCCTTGGTCTGCTCCACGCTGCCGGCGGAGCGGGGGAACACGAGCGCGAACTGGTGGGGGCCGTCCTCCACCAGATAGCCTTCCTCCTCCTCGGCGGTGGCCTCGGACACCTTCTGGGCGCCCTTGCCGTCGAGGGTGGCGAGGATGGCCGAGGCGGCCTTCTCCTCATCGGTGCCCGGGTAGCGGGAGATCACCTCGTTGAGGGCATTGCGGAAGGCGGAGGGCTCGCGCAGGCCGCCCACGGCCATGGCCTTGAGCAGCTGGTACTTGGCCAGCAGGTGGTTCCTGGACTCGTTGGCGATCACCTGGTTGCACCCGGCGATGGCCTCCAGGTAGCTGCCCTGGCGGTAGGTGCGGTACAGTTGCTCGTACTCGGCCTGTTCCAGCTGCTTGGTCTTCTCATCGGCCATCAGCTGGTCGGGGTTCTTCACGAGCCTCGCGAACTCGCTGTCGGGCCAGCGCTCCATGATGATCGCGGCGTAGTAGGCCGACCCCTTGCCCTCGAGGTCGAAGAAGTTGCCGCTCTTCTCCTTCTCCAGGTAGATGCGGTAGAGCTGGTAGTGCGCCTCGGGGGTGTAGCGGCACTCCTCGAAGCGGTTGTTCAGCACCTCGAAGCTCTCGATGGCATTGTCCACGTCGCGGAGCTTCTCCTTGTAGATGGTGCCGCTGACGTAGAGGGCGGAGCATACCCGCTCGTTGGAGGCCTCCAGGGCCGTGCTGTCCAGGGGCACGTCCTTCAGGTAGTTGGCCGGGTCCTTCCAGGCGGGCTCGCCCTCCTTGCCACCCTCCTTGGAGGCGGTCTCCTCGCCCTCCTCCTCACCATCCTTGGTCTCGGAGATGGCACTGCCGCTGCGGTCCTTGCGGCGCCAGTTGTCCTCGAGCTTGCGGTTGCCCCACTTCTTCTTGAACTCGGCCTGGCCACGGGACACCTGCTGGGGGTTGTAGAAGTACCAGTTGCCCTTGCCGTCGCCGGAGCCGCCTGCGCCGGGCTTGGGCGTCGGTGGCGGGGCGGTGGCCGCCAGTTCGCGGGCCTCGGCCTCCTGGGCGGCCTTCTCCTCCTCGGCCCGTTCACGCTCCTTGATGCGCTTGCGGATGAGCTTCTCGCGGTCCTCCTCGCTCATGGCCGCCACGGCCTGCACGCTGTCCTCGAACGCGATTATGTTGAGCTGCTCCACCAGTTCGCCCAGCACCTCGGCGCGCGTGATCACCTCCTCGTAGCGCTTGTGCTCCTCGGCGATCAGGGTGGCGGTGCTGTCGTAGTAGAGCTGGGCCTCGGGGTAGCGGCGGTCGTCGAAGTAGAGGTCGGCCAGGCGCAGGAAGCTCTTGGCCTTCTGCCGTGTGTCGGTGGTGCTGGTGCGGCAGCTCGCCTTCAGTTCCGCGACGGCCGAGCTGTCCTTGCCCTCCTTCAGGTCGATGTCCGCCAGGGCGTAGTGGATCATGTCGAAATGGTCCACGTGCTTGTCGTCGCGCAGCATGCGGCGCAGGCGCTTGCGCAGGGCCTCGCTGCTGCCCCGGTCGAAGCTGAGGGCCTCGAAGATCTGCGCGTGGAAATCCATTTCGTAGGGCGCGTTCATGCGGGCCACCAGGCGGTACTGCGCGATGGCCTTGTCCTCCATGCCCTTGGCCTGGTAAAGCTGCGCGAGGATGAAGGCCCAGCGCGCGCGGTCCTTGCGGTCCCTGGCGATGCCCACGGCCCGTTCGAGGCTCACGATGGCGTCGTCCACCTTGCCACGGCGCAGGTCCAGGTCCGCCTGCAGGGCGGCCAGTTCATCGTGGGGGAAGCGCTTGTCCACCTCCTTCACGTTCTTCACCTCGTCGAGCACGCTCTGCGCCTTGGCGTACTGCTCCAGTTGGATCGCCGTGCGCGCCAGCCACATCTTGGCGTGCAGCTGCCGGTCCTCGCCCTTGTACCGGCGACCCACGTAGTCGAAGGTGCGCTGGGCGTCGAAGTAGCTGCGCCTGTAGAAGTTGGCCTTGCCGATCACGAAGTAGGCATCGTCGATCCAGCTGTTCTTCTCCTTGCCGCCGATGTCCATGCTGTGGCGGTCGATCACGGTCGCGCACTTCTCGATGCAGACCTCCATGTCGGGGGTCAGGTCCTTGGCCTGCTGCTCCGTGCCGTAGATGAAGATGGGCAGCACCTCGTCGAAGTCCAGCACGTAGGCCTTCTGCATCTCGGCCACCTTCTCGTTGAGCCGCTCGTTGGCATTGAACCACCCGTTGTCGCGGGCGTTCAGGCGGTGGAAGGAGCGGTTGAGGAAGGCATCGCGCTCGGTGGAGCAGGCGGCCGCCACCAGCATGACCACCACGGCCAGGCCGACAAGTGCCGAGGGGACGCGCTTCACCATGAACAGCGTGTGGATAACTGCGAACGGGCGAAGTTATTTCATCGGCGCATACCCGTGGACGGCCTTCGGGCGCCGGGCGGGTGGCGAACGGCGATATTTGCGCCATGGCCGAACCCCGTGTGCGCAGGCGCGGACAGGTGCTGCGGAAGCTGCGGAGCAAGTACCGGCTGCTGCTGATCAACGACCGCACCTTCGAGGAGCGGTTCAGCATCCGCCTGTCGCGGCTGAACGTGATCCTGCTGTTCCTGGGCCTGTTCACGCTGCACGGCCTCTTCGTGGCCGCGCTCATCGTGCTCACCCCGCTCAAGCGGTACATCCCCGGGTACACCGACCAGGCCATGAAGTACAACGCCTACCGCAGCACGCTCATGGCCGATTCGCTGCAGCGCTCGCTGGCCGAGCGCGACCTGTACATCGACAACCTGCGCCGGGTGCTCCGCGGGGAGGTGGCCGCCGACAGCAGCACGCTGTTCCGGCGCACCGGATCGCCTCCGTCCGCGGCCGACCTGCGTCCCGGCCTGGAGGACAGCCTGCTGCGCGAGCGCATCCGCGAGGAGGAGCGCTACGAGCTCGGCGGCGGAACGGTCCCGGTGAAGGACCGGGGCCTCAGCGGCAGCTACTTCTTCCCGCCGGTGCGCGGCCTCGTCACCAACGGCTACGACCGCGGTGCCGGGCATTTCGGTATCGACGTGGTGACCCGCAAGGACGAGGCCGTGAAGGCCACGCTGGACGGCACCGTGACGCTGGCGAGCTGGACCAGCGATGGCGGCCACGTGCTACAGGTGCAGCACCGCAACGACCTGGTCAGCGTGTACAAGCACAACAGCGTGCTGCTGAAGAAGGTGGGCGACAAGGTGAAGGCCGGGGAGGCCATTGCCATCGTGGGCGACAGCGGGGAGCTCACCACCGGTCCGCACCTCCACTTCGAGCTATGGCTCAACGGTGAGCCCATCGACCCACAGTCCCATATGGTGTTCAAGTGAGAACCAGGGAGCAGGACCAGGCGCAGGCGCGACCAGGTTGCATTCCCTGCTCCTGCCCCTGACCATGAGCCTCAAGCCAACCATCGCCAGGCCCTACGCCCGCCTCGTGACCAACGCGGTGATGCGCCGGGCCATGGACCCGGGGGCCACGCAGCTAAGGGTGCTTGGACAGCTGGTTGAGTTCGGCGGGTCCACGGCCTTCGGTCGCGACCACAAGCTGCACCAGGTGCATGACCACGCCGGCCTCGTGCAAGCCGTGCCACTGCGCGACTACGAAGGCTTCCGGCCGTACATCGATCGCATCGTCGCCGGGGAGAAGGACGTGCTATGGCCGGGACTTCCGCTGTACCTGTGCAAGACCAGCGGCACCACCAGCGGCGCCAAGTACATCCCCATTACCCGGCACTCACTGCCCAACCACATCGGCAGCGCGCGCCGTGCCCTGCTCGCCTACATCGCGCACAGCGGCCGCGCCGGGTTCGTGGACGGGAAGATGATCTTCCTGCAGGGAAGCCCCGTGCTCGACCGCAAGGGCGCGATCCCCATGGGAAGGCTCAGCGGCATCGTGGCGAACCATGTGCCCAAGTACCTGCTGAGGAACCGCATGCCCTCGTTCGCCACCAACAGCATCCCCGACTGGGAAACGAAGGTGGAGGCCATCGTGGGCGAAACGATGCAGGAGGACATGCGCCTGATCAGCGGGATCCCCGCCTGGGTGCAGATGTACTTCGAGCGCCTGCTGGCCCGCACCGGCAAGGCCACGGTGAAGGAGGTGTTCCCGCACTTCTCGTTGTTCGTGTACGGCGGGGTGAACTACGCGCCCTACCGCAGCCGCATGGAAGCGCTGATCGGCGGCAGCGTGCCCAGCGTGGAGCTCTTCCCCGCGAGCGAGGGTTTCATCGCCTACCAGGACAAGGACAACGACGATGGCCTGCTGCTGGTGCTCGACAACGGCATCTACTTCGGCTTCGTGCCCATGCAGGGCAGCGACCGCCGTCCACGTTCCATCGCCGAGGTGGAGCTGAACACCCAGTACGCACTGGTGCTTTACACCAACGCCGGGCTGTGGGGCTACGAGATCGGCGACACCGTGAAGTTCGTTTCGCTCACGCCGCCGCGCATCAAGGTCACGGGCCGCACCAAGCACTTCACCAGCGCCTTTGGCGAGCATGTTATTTCCGAGGAGGTGGAAGGGGCGTTGAACGATGCCATCGGTGTGGTTCCGTGTGAAGTGGCCGAATTCACTGTAGCGCCGCAGACCGCTCCCGGGGAAGGTCTGCCTTACCACGAGTGGTTCATCGAGTTCGCCGCGCCCCCTGCGGACATGCCCCGTTTCGCTGCCGCGATGGACGAGGCCCTGCAGAAGCGCAACCCCTACTACAAGGACCTGATCGCTGGCAAGGTGCTACGGCCATTGGTGATCGCGAGTGTGGCGCGTGGCGGCTTCGCGGCGTGGATGAAGTCCAGGGGCATGAACGATGCGCAGAGCAAAGTGCCGCGGCTGGCAAACGACCGGCGGTATGTGGAGGGTTTGGGGTGAGCCTTACCGTTCCTTCAGCGCCGGTGCGCCCAGTGCCTGCACGCGCGGCTCGAGGGTATCGGCCTGGCCATAGGCTTCGTTCACCCGGCGTTCAAGGTCCGCAAGCAGCTTCTCGGCGTGTGTGCGGCTCGCACGGTGCGTGGCCGTGGGTCCATAGGTGAGCGCACTCGCCCCGCCGGCCGCGTTCCACAGGAAGTCGCGCATGCCCGGTGTCGCCCGTTCCTCGCCCACTTGTCCGCGCGCCCTGCTGCCGTTCAGCGTGAAGTCGATGGCCTGGAGGGTGTCGCGCAGCGTGATGAGCTCGCGGTGCAGCACCTCATCGGTGCGCGGTGCACGTGCATAGGCGGCAAGCAGCAGCGTGCTTCGCTCCTGTGCCGCGCGGAAGCGTTGCTCCATGCGGTCGGCACGGGCGAACAGCTCATCCTGTTCGCGGGCGTACAGGGCCACGGCCTCGGGTGACGCTCCGGGCAGGGTCCCCTTCATCAAGGGTTCCACCCGCACGTCCACGCGTGCGCTGATGGCCGTGAGCGCACCATCCACCTGCTTGAAGAGCTGGGCGCCGTAAACGCCCGGGGCCACCAGGCTGCCTGCAGGGGATGCATCGGCATTGCCCGGGGTCACCGGGGTGGGCGACGCGCTCCGCAGGTCCCACACCACACGCTGAAAGCCCTTGGCGTTCGATGCTTCCACGCGACGGACCACCTCGCCCTTGGCATCGATGATCACCAGCCACACCTTGGGGTCCAACGCACGGAGCTCCGTTTCCAGCGTGTCCCAGGCGGGCACGCGCAGCGGCTGCTTCGCCTTGGTGCGCTCCTGTTCGCGCTCCTTGCGCTGGTCCTTCAGGCTCTTGTAGGCGTCCTTCAGGTGATAGGTGAGCTCCGCACCGAACGGCGGGTTGGGCGCGGTGAAGAACGCATCGCCCATGGAGCCGGCACGGCCACCACCCAGCGGGGAGCGCGGGTTGTACCAGTGTGCGGGTCGTGGCGCACTGAGCGTGGCCTCGGCCTTGCGCATGTCGTCGTTCAGGTCACGCAACGCGCGGTAGTCGTCGAGGATGTGGATGCCGCGTCCGAAGGTGCCGGCCACCAGGTCGTGCTCGCGCCGCTGGATCGCCAGGTCGCGCACGGGGATGGTCGGCAGGCCGCCCTTCAACTGCAGCCAGCGCTTGCCGCCGTCAGTGGTGACGAACACGCCGAACTCGGTGCCGGCGAAGAGCAGGTCACGCTTCACCTCGTCCTGCACCACACGCCACACGAGCGTGCGCTGCGGCAGGTCACCGGCGATGCTGGTCCACGTGCGGCCCCGGTCTGTGCTGCGGTAGAGGAAGGGCCGGTACACGCCGTTCTTGTGGTCGTCGAAGGCGGCATACACCGTGTTCGCGTCGAAGAGGTCGGCCTTGATGTCGTTCACGAACGCGGTGGACGGCAGGCCGGGCAGCGTGCCAAGGGGCACACGGCGCCAGCTCTTCCCCTCGTCCTCGGTCACCTGGATGGCGCCATCGTCGGTGCCGGCATAGAGGAGACCCTTCTGCACGGGCGACACGGCGAGCGAGGTGATGGTCGCGTACTCGGACATGGCATAGAGGTCCCAGGGGTTGTCCCAGCCTTGCGTGGTGCCGAAGAAGCTGGTGCGGATGCGTTCGGTGCCGCTGGTGAGGTCGCCGGAGAGCGCGGTCCAGCTGTCGCCGCGGTCGGTGCTGCGCCACACGCGGTAGGTGCCGAAGTAGAGGGTGGCGGGATCGTGCGGGCTCACCACGATGGGCGCGTCCCAGTTGCTGCGCTCCCAAGGCTCTCCGGGTGCGGCCTGCGGACGGATGTACACGTTCTCGCCGGTGCGGCGGTCGTGGCGCATGAGGTTGCCTTGCTGCCACTGGCCGTACACGATGTCGGGGTTGCCGGGCTCCGTGGCGGGCTGGTGGCCATCGCCACCGATGATCACGCTCCAATCGTTGTTGCGGATGCCATGCTCGTTGTCCGTGCGCGAAGGCCCGGCCTGAGTGCTGTTGTCCTGCGTGCCGCCGTACACGTTGTAGAAGGGCAGCGCATCATCCACGGCCACCTTGTAGAACTGGGTCACGGGCAGGTTGCCGATGTGGCGCCAGGTGGCCCCGCGATCGAAGGTCTCGTACAGTCCACCATCGCAGCCGAAGAGCAGGTATTCGGGATCATCCTTGCGGAACACCACCACGTGATCGTCGACATGGCGGGTGTCCACGTTCATGTATCGGAAGGTCTTACCGCCGTCATCGGAGGTCTGCGTGTAGTTGCTCACCAGGTAAAGCCGGTCGAACTGGTGCGGGCAGGCGTAGAGCTCCTGGTAGTAGTGGGGCCCGGTGCCGCCGCTCACCGCATCGGACATCTTCGTCCAGCTGGCGCCGCGGTCGGCGCTGCGGTACACGGCGCCGGTGCGGCGGTCGAGCTCGATGGCGGCGTAGAGCACATCGGGCTTCTGCGGTGAGAGGGCGAGGCCGATCTTGCCGAGGTTGCCGCCTGGGAGGCCGCCTTCGAGCTTGGTCCACGTTTCGCCGCCATCGGTGCTGCGGTGGATGGCCGAGCCGGGGCCGCCGCCCATGTAGCCGGCCAGGGTGCGGTGGCGCTGCCAGGTGGCGGCATAGAGCAG
>JBIJCH010000378.1:0-2858 GCA_044344815.1 Flavobacteriales bacterium
CCTTGAGCGGGTCCCGGCTGGATCTTCGCATCCATGAGCCCCACGCTGCTCCTTTCCATCGTCTTCGGCTACTTCCTGCTGCTGCTGGGCATCGCCTGGTATACGAGCCGGGGGGCGGGTGAGCACGCCTTCTTCAGCGGCGAGCGCAAGAGCCTGTGGTGGGTGGTGGCCTTCGGCATGATCGGCACCAGCCTCAGCGGCGTCACCTTCATCAGCGTGCCGGGCGGGGTGGCGGCCAAGCACTGGGGCTACCTGCAGGTGGTGCTGGGCTACGTGCTCGGCTACTGGGTGGTGGCGGGCGTGCTGCTGCCGCTGTACTACAAGCTGCAGCTCACCAGCATCTACGGCTACCTCAAGCAGCGCTTCGGCCCGGTGACCTACCGCACCGGCGCCAGCTTCTTCATCCTCAGCCGCACGCTGGGCGCCACCATCCGCATCTACCTGGTGCTGCACGTGCTGCACCTCTTCGTGCTCGGCGCCCTGGGCGTGCCCTTCTGGCTCACCAGCGCCGTGGTGCTGCTGATGATCGTGCTGTACACGCTGAAGGGCGGGGTGAAGACCATCGTGTGGACCGACACGCTGCAGACGCTCTTCATGCTCGCCGCGCTGGTGGGCACGGTGCTCTTCATCATCGGGCAGGAGGGGATGGCCGACTGGCACGCCGAGCTGCACGCCAGCGGCATGCTCCAGGTGTTCAACACCGACTGGCGCAGCGACGGCTTCTTCCTGAAGCAGGTGCTCAGTGGCATCTTCATCACCATCGCCATGACGGGGCTCGACCAGGAGATGATGCAGAAGAACCTGAGCGTGCGCACCCTGGCCGACGCGCAGAAGAACATGCGCGTGTTCAGCGTGATCCTGCTGGGGGTGAACATGCTCTTCCTGCTGCTGGGCGCGCTGCTCTACCTGCACATCCAGCACACCGGCATCACCGCGCCCGCCCGCGGCGACGACCTGTTCCCCACGCTGGCGTTGCAGCACTTCCCGCCCTGGCTGGGGCTGCTCTTCATCATCGGCCTCATCAGCGCGCTCTTCCCCAGCGCCGACGGGGCGCTCACGGCGCTCACCGCCAGCACCTGCCTCGACCTCATCGGCACGCACGACCGCGGCTGGACCGAGGCGCGGCAGAAGCAGGTGCGGCAGCGCGTGCACCTGGGCTTCGCGGCGCTCTTCATGGCCTGCATCCTCTACTTCGCCTGGCTCGACAGCGGCACCGTGCTCGACACCCTGCTGAAGATCGCCGGGTACACCTACGGTCCGCTGCTGGGGCTTTACGCCTACGGCATCCTCACCAAGCGCATGCCGCAGGACCGGCTGGTGCCCGTGGTGTGCGTGCTGGCCCCGGCGTTCACCTACCTGCTGGCCACCTACAGCACCACGCTCTTCTTCGGCTACCAGATGGGCTTCGAGGTGCTGCTGGTGAACGCGGCGCTGACCATGGGCGGGTTGGCGGTGGTGCCGAAACGGTACTAATTGGTGGAAGGCGGGATCAGAACGCGAGCTGGAGCGTCATCCGCCCATCGGCGCTGAGGCTGGTGTTGGGCGAGGCCAGCCACATCAGGTCGCGGCTGGAGAGCCCGAGGCGGACCGGACCCATGCGCACGGTGGCGTGCAGACCGACGAGGAAGTTCCCCCCGCCGGGCATGGTGAAGGCCGCTCCGGCATTGACGCGGTCGTTGAGGTTGTAGGTGTAGCCCACGGCGCCTCCAAGCCGGCTCCTGTTGAAGTGATCGTCGCTCAACGCGTTGCGGACATTGCCCCATACCAGGTGCCGCGGCATGTGCATCCCTTTCACTTTGGACATGCCGATGCCGTATTGAGCGTAGAGCAGCATCGTGGTGGGCAGCCGCATGGTGAAGGCCTCATTGGTCTCCACCGCGTCGAACGGATCCACCAGGGTGTCCCACGTCACTTCCGGGTCTCCTCCTTCAGCGCTCAGGTCCACCTCCACACCATCATAGCGCGAGGTGCCCGAATGGGTGTAGTTCGTCACGCCACCGGTCATGCGGATCGAACCGATGTCGTTCATGCCGAGGTGGACCTGGAGCCGGTCCTTCCACACGCCGGCCACCGCGATGTCCGTGGCGAACCCCTTGCCTGCTCCGGGCTTCCAGGGGTCGAACTCATCCGGTACCGCAACGTCCATCCGATAGTCCGCCGTGACATCGACGTAGCGGCCATCGGGGCTGGTGTACAGGGCCACGTTGCTGCCATCGAACTGCACGCCTTCCAAGGCCTTCAGGAAGTAGAGGCCCACGGCCGGCCGGATGTGCCAGTCGGTTCCTTCCAGGGGGATGTCGATGGCCGCGTTGCCGCCGATCGAACGGTAGGTGAAGTTCCGCATCTCCAGCGGGTCGAAGTTGACCGTGCTGCCGGCGTACCGCTTGTTCCCGTAATACAGGTATTCGATGAGCTGCTGATCGATGCGCAGGGCGGTGAGCGACCGCTCGCGGTGCTCGAGACCGATCGACAACCACGCTGTGGAGTCGGTGCGCAGGAAGTTGTAGCTGAGGCCGATGGCCTGCAGCTGGGCGTCCATGTTCAGGTAGGCCACGTCCCCATCGCCTTGCACCAAGCGGTCCACGGCCGCCTGGGAGAGCTGGTCGCTCCACAGCAGCTCCTGCAGCGCACCGGCGTCCATGGAACTGTTGGCCGCGTTGCCCGAGATGGTGGGCAGGGTGAGGGCCAGATGCTGGAAGCCGAAGCCCTGGAGGGAAGGCAGGTCCGAGGCGCTGCCGGAGATCAGGAGCGGGTCGCCGCTCGACGGGAGCACGGTCTGTGCGTTGGCGGACACCAGTGCGATCGCCGCTGCGGTGAGGGTGAGTGCGCGGGTCATCATCAGAGGCTGGAGTATGAAA
>JBIJCH010000188.1:0-5159 GCA_044344815.1 Flavobacteriales bacterium
CGGCGGACACGTAGGGCCCTGGATAGCCGTTCGTGTTCACGGAGAACACGACGGAGGCGCTTCTTCCGTCCCGCCAGTGCTCGAGCCGTGTGGCGTTCACCGCAACGGAATCGACCGTGGCGGCCACCGCGGTTGTTCGGCCCATCGCGTCCGTCTGTCCTCCGTCCAGCACGAAAGGCGCGTCGAACAGACTGTCGATGCGCACCCCCGCGGCATCGTAGAGGTAGAACTGCAGGCTGCCCTGAAGCGGCATCCCGTTGTCCGCGTGCACGATCAGGTATCCGGTCGCGGCGTCGGTGTTCTCGTCCAGCTCGCCCGAGAGGTCCACTTCGAAGGAATCGCGACTGGCCCAGAGCGTATTGGTGTAGATGCGCATGAGGGCGATCCGCTCAAGATCGACCGTCAGACCGATGGTGAGGCTTGCACCGGTGGCGTCCACCGAGGGCGCGCCGGGGCTGCCCACGTTGCGCAGGAACACGTACATGGTATCGAAGAAGGAGATGGTGGAGCCTGTCGCCCCGGTGAGGTAGGTGCCACCGGGCTGCAGGTCGGTGCTCATCACGGCGCTGAAGAGCAGGTTCGCGGGATCGTTCGGGTCGGGCGCGTTGCGCAGCTCGAACGTGGTGCCCGCGCTCAGGGCCACGGGAAGCCCGTTCACCACCCTGAACTCGAGCGAGGCGAGCTCGGCCTGCACCTCATGGACGTAGGAGGCCACTTCCACCGGGATGGGGCCCACCAGCGGGAGCACGAAGGGAGGCACTGGTACGGGTGTTCCACTGGGCAGACCCAGGTCGTCCGCGGACACCGAGGCCTCCCGGCTGAACCGGTCCAGGTCGCTGACCTCCTCCAGCGAAACATCGCTGTGCACCAAGGGCAGCAACCATTCCCCTTGGTAGGGGTCGAGCTCCTCCAAGAGCTCGTCATCCGAACATCCTGCGCCCAAGGCCATCAGCAGGCCCGCTCCCATCAGGGCCATGAACAGGGAGGTTGCGTTGTTCCGTGCCATGCAACGAAGCAATGGGTTCGCTTCCTGGCCGGTCGTGAGGAGGGTCATCCCGAAATGAGTGCCGCGGTCATCCTCCACTTGGGACGAATGGTTATGTATGTTCCACAGCCTCCGCTTGACGAACATGCCTTCAGAATACCACGATCTGTGTATTGGGGGGGCGGAAGGGCCGATGGTCCTTTGCGGCCATGTTGCAGAAGACCCCGTGCCGTTCCCTGTTCGTGCTGCCGGCCGCCGTGCTGGCCCTCTCCCTGAACGCCCAATCCGACACCATGCGCATCCGTGAACTGCGTGCGGCGGAGGTGGTGGGCCCCTACCGCAGTGGCGTGCGGGCCATGAGCGACACCGTGGGCGCGGTGATCATGGCCGGGAAGAAGGCCACGGTGATCACGCCCTCGGCGCTCGACGCCGACCTGGCCCAGAACCAGGCGCGGCAGGTGTTCGCCAAGGTGCCGGGCATCAGCGTGTGGGAGAACGACGGCTCGGGCGTGCAGCTCGGCATCGCGGCGCGCGGTCTCAGCCCCAACCGTTCGTGGGAGTTCAACATGCGGCAGAACGGCTACGACATCTCCGCCGACATCTTCGGCTACCCGGAGGCTTACTACACACCGCCCATGGAAGCGGTGGAACGCATCGAGGTGGTGCGCGGCGCGGCCTCGCTGGCCTACGGTCCGCAGTTCGGCGGCCTGGTGAACATGGTGCTGAAGAAGGGTCCTGCCGACCGGCCGCTGGCCTTTGAGTCGAGGCAGACGGCCGGCAGCTACGGCCTGTTCGACAGCTACAACGGGCTGGGCGGAACCAAGGGCAAGTGGAACTACCACGGCTTCCTGCACCACCGAGGTGCCGGGGGCTGGCGGGCCAACAGCCGCTACACCACCACCACCGCGCATGGCAGCGTGGGCTTCGCCGCATCACGGCGCCTGCAGCTGGGCTTGGAATACACGTGGAACACCACCGAGCAGCAGCAGCCCGGCGGCCTCACCGATGCGCAGTTCGAGCTGGACCCGAGCAGCTCGGGCCGGGCCCGCAACTGGATGGTACTGCCGTGGAACGTGGGCGCCTTCACGGCAACCTGGCGGCCGGACGACCGCACGCTGGTGGATGCCAAGGTGTTCGGCGTGATCGCCGCGCGCCGGAGCGTGGGCTTCACGCGGCCCGTCACCGAGCCCGACACCATCAACAGCGCCACCGGTGCCTACGCCGCCCGACAGGTGGACGAGGACCACTATACCAACCTGGGCGCGGAGATCCGTGTGCGCCGCAGCTGGACCGCCTTCGGACGCGAAGCCGTGCTGGCCGCCGGGATCCGGGGCTATGGCGCGGAGAACCTCCGCCAGCAGCAGGGCGTGGGCACCACCGGCAGCGATGCCGACATGAGCGTGAGCGGCGACTTCGGTCGTGAGCTTGACCTGGGCACGCGCAACGCGGCGCTGTACCTGGAGAACCAGTTCCGCCTTACCGACAAGCTGAGCGTGGTGCCCGGCGTGCGCCTGGAGCACATCACCAGCACGGTCGACGGCCGCATCAACACCAGCGGCACCGGCAACGTGGACAGTGGCGAGCGCACGCGCTTCGTGCCGCTGTTCGGGCTGGGCGCGCAGCTGCAGGCCACGGCCACCACGCAGGTGTACGCCAACTTCAGCCAGGCCTACCGCCCCGTGCTCTACAGCGACCTCACGCCCTCGGCCACCACCGATGTGATCGACCCCGACCTGAAGGACGCCAGCGGCTACAACATCGACGGGGGCTACCGCGGCACGCTGAACGAGGTGCTGAGCTTCGATATCGGCGGCTTCCACCTGTACTACGACGACCGCATCGGCACCATCCTGCAGGACGGAGTGAACTACCGCACCAACATCGGCACTTCGGTGAGCACGGGTGTGGAGGCCTACGCCGAGAGCGACCTGCTGCGCCTGGTGAGCGGTCGGTCCAACAGCAGCCACCTGAGCGTGTTCGCATCCTACGCGTTCGTGGATGCCCGTTACACGCGTTGGAACAACCCGGCCATCGCCGAGGATCCCACGAAGAGCATCGCCGACAAGCGCGTGGAGAACGCGCCCCGCAACATCCTGCGCGGTGGCCTCACGTACCGCGATAAGCACATCAGCGTGTCGGTGCAGGGCAGCATGGTGGACGGTGTGTACACCGACGCGGCCAACACCGAGGCCCCGAACGCCAATGCCACCGTGGGCTGGATCGCGGGCTACACGGTGGTCGACGCGAACATCACCTGGACGGTGAGCGAGCACATCACCCTGAGCGCGGCGGTCAACAACGTGTTCGACGAGGCCTATGCGACGCGCCGTGCAGGCGGCTACCCGGGTCCGGGCCTGCTGCCGGGCATGGGGCGCAATGGCCTGTTCACCATCGCGGCGAGGTTCTGATCACTTTCCGAAGAACTTGCCGATGGGCCCGATGAGCTCGGTGTGGATATGGCCGTTGCTGGCCACGAGCTCTTCACCGAACAGCCAGTCATCCCCGTTGGTGAAGTCGGTGACGGTGCCGCCCGCCTCCTCCACCAGCAGGGCGCCGGCGGCCACGTCCCACGGGTTCAGTCCGTACTCGTAGAAGGCCTCGAAGCGCCCGCAGGCCACGTAGGCCAGGTCGGCGGCGGCGCTGCCCAGCCGGCGGATGCCGCGGCTGTTGTGCATCAGCGTGCGGAGCAGCTCCATGTACTGCGCCTCGCGACCGAAGTCGTCGTACGGGAACCCGGTGGCGAGCAGGCTGTCCTGCAGGTGCGCGCGCTGCGACACGCGGATGGGCTTGCCGTTCAGGAAGGCACCGCCCCCTTTCCACGCGGTGAAGCACTCGTTGCGGGTGACCTCGAGCACCACGCCGAGCTTCATGCCGTCATCACCGGCCAGGCCGATGCTGATGCAGTAGCAGGGGATGCCGTGCACGAAGTTGGTGGTGCCGTCGAGCGGGTCGATGATCCAGTTGAGGCCTTCCTTGCGTTCGCCCGTGCCCTCCTCGGCGATGAAGCCGGCGCCCGGCAGCAGCCTGCCAAGGCCCACGACAAGGCGCGTCTCGGCGGACTTGTCCACGTAGCTCACCAGGTTGTTCAGGCTCTTGCTCTCCACGCTCGCCTCGGTGAAGCGCGCGCTCTCGGTGCGGATGAACTCCGCAACCTCGCTGCAGAGCGCCGCCACGTCGTCAGTGAGCTGCTTCAGGTCCATGGGCGCGGCGCTTGAGGATGATGTACCCGGCGAGGCCGAGCAGGAACAGGAGGGTGCTGATCACCTCGGCCTGGGTGATGGGGCCGAGGAAGGGTTCGTTCACGCGGATCTTCTCGATCCAGAAACGCTCGAAGCCGTTGAGCATCATGTACGCGGCGAACAACGTGCCCGGCACGGTGAAGCGCCTGCGGAAGGCCCAGAGCAGGCCGGCGAACGCACCGCACACGAGCACTTCATAGAGCGGGGTGGGGAAGACGGGCAGCGGCAGGGTGGCGCAATGATCTCCCCAGAAGGTGTCCGCGCAGCCGTCGAGGTCCATGCCCGTGCCGTTCACGTTGTGCGGATAGGCATAGGCCACGGCCCATTCGGGCAGGAAGGAGGGGGCTGGACAGGCCTTCATGGGCACCTCGTCGAGGCTGCCGAAGTGGTGCTCGTAGAACGCCGCATGCGCCTCGAGCGTGGCCCGCACCTGCGGCATGGTGGCGGTGGCCACGGTGCCATCGGGGTTGGTGATGTAGGCGCTGTTCACGATGCCCCAGTCGCCGTCACCGCTCACCTGGCAGCCGATGCGCCCGATGGCGTAGGCGAGCATGAGGCCCGGCGCGGCGGCGTCCATGCTGGGCAGCACGGCCAGACCGTTGTTGCGGAAGTAGCGCACCACCATGATGCCCGCCACGATGAGGCCGCCGTACATGGTGAGCCCGCTGATGATGCCGTCGCCGCTGGGGTGCTCCAGGAACCTGGCGAGGTCGCGCGGGGTCTCGATCCAGTGGAAGAGCTTGGCGCCGATGAAGCCCCACAAGGCGGCGGTGATGGTGATGTTGCCCACGTGCGCGGCGGGCGCCACGGTGATGGTGCGTTGCCTCGGCTCGGGCAGGCGCTTCTTCTGCGCATCGCGCCACACCCACCACGCGAAGCCCGCGCCCACCAGCAGGCCGGGCAGGAAGTAACCCGTGCCGCTGAGCAGGAAGGCG
>JBIJCH010000078.1:0-7960 GCA_044344815.1 Flavobacteriales bacterium
GAAGGTGAAGTAGCCGGTGCAGCTGAAGTTGGGCAGGCTGAGGCTGCGGTTGGTCCACTGGCCGCCGGGCCCGCTGCCGTCACCGCTCAGGTAGGTGTAGCGCCAGAGCGAATGGCCCTGCACGCCGTTGCCGGGGGTGACACCGAAGAAGTACACCGTGTTGGGATCGCTGGGATCGATGGCGGGCACGGTGCGCTCGGCGCTCAGGGGCCAGTTGCCCGAGCCGATGTTGGTCCAGGCGAGGCCATCGGTGCTGCGCCAGATGCCGCGCTGGGGGCCGGGACTGCCGAGGGCGGCGTACCACACCCCGCCGGGCGTCACGCGCAGGTCGGTGTACTCATGGTACTGCGCCACGGTGGTGTCCAGACCGAGCGTGGGCTTCCACGTGGCGCCGCCGTCGTTGCTGCGGAACACCCCGTTGAACACCGCGGCCAGCACCACGTCGCTGTCGTTGCGCACGGGGTCCACCTCGATGTGGTTCACCTGCTTGAAGCTGTAGTTGCGGTTGAACTGGTTGAAGTCGAGGGCCTCGGTGCCGGGCAGCAGGCTCCAGCTCTGGCCGTTGTCGGTGCTCTTGTATATGCCGCTGCCGCTGAGCAGGGCGCTGAAGCTGGCGCCGCTCATCACGCCGTAGTTCTCGCCGGTGCCGGCGTACCAGGTGTCCTCGCGGCCCGGGCGCGGGTCCTGCACCAGGCAGCTGATGGCCTGCAGCACCTCGGGCGCGAGGGTCTTGGTCCAGCCCTGTCCGCCGTTGATGCTGCGCCAGAGGCCGCCGCTCACGCCACCGGCGATGAGGATGTCGGCGTTGCGCCGGTCGATGCCGAAGGCGCGGGTGCGGCCGCCGCGGTTGTTCGGCCCGCGGTGGGTCCAGCTGAGGCTCTTGGTGGCCTCGCGCTTGGGCAGGGTCTTGGCGAAGGCCAGCTCCTTCGCGCGGATGTCATCGGGCACACGGCCGGTGACGGGGTCGCGCATGCGCTCGGTCTGCCAGGCATGGGACCCGCCGAACTCCTCGGCGGCCTCGGTGCGGGGCTCCGTCGCCTCCTCACGCGGCTGCTGCGCGCAGGAGCTGATGAGCAGAAGGGATGACAGCAGGACGGGGATCGGACGGTTCAGGCGCATGGGAGCGATGTGGTTCCCGAAGGTACGCGCCGGTCGGCACGGCACCTTAGCCAAGGTCCACCTCAAAGCCCGCCTTCCTCAGGTCCTCCCAGAAACCGGGATAGCTCTTGGTGACCACCTCGGGATCGCGCAGGGTGATGCGCCCTGCGACGAGCGCCAGTGGCGCGAGCCCCATGGCCATGCGGTGGTCGCCACGCACCGCCCACGCCACATCCTTGATCCCGGCCCTACCGGCGATGGCAAGGGCACCCTCGCCCCGACGCACACGTACATCCATCATCGACAAGGTCCCGGCCAGGGTGAAGGCGAGCGGCTGGAAGAGGTCGGGCGTGGCCTGCAGGTCGATGGTCGGCGCGATGCCTTTCGGAACGCCGGGCAGGTACTTGCGGAGAAGAAGGCCCCGCGCCGTGGGATCGGTGGTCACCTGGTTCCCCAGCAACGCCGCCACCGCCACATCACCCTGCAGGGCATCCTTCCTCAAGCCCACCAGCTCCACCTGCGCATCCTCCGCCAGCGCCACGATCTCGTACCAGAACGCGGCCGCGCTCCAGTCGCACGGCACGTCGAAGGGCTTCGCCTCGTAGCGACCCGGTGCCACGGTTATCGCCTCCGCTCCCACCTCCACCTCCGCCCCGAAGTGCCGCATCACCTGAGCCGTCATCTCCACATAGGGACGCGAGAGCTGCGTGCCACGCCAGGCGATCCGAAGCCCCTTGTCCATCAGCGGCGCCACCAGCATCAACGCGCTCAGGTACTGGCTGCTCATCGGGCTGTCGAAGGCGACCGTACCGCCGTCCGACCGGACACCGTCCACGCGATACCCTTCCGCCGTTCGCTCGATCATGGCGCCCAGCTTCCGCAAGGCATCGATGAGGGCATCGTGTGGGCGTTCCAGCAGCTTCGCATCGCCGGTGATCACGTGGGTGCCTCCCCGTTGCACCGCGGCCCAGGCCAGCAGGAAGCGGAAGGTGGTGCCGCCGAGCCCGCAGTGCATCACCCGGGGCCGTTCGCGCAGCAGCCGGTGAAGGATGCGCGTATCGTCGGCATCGGAAAGGTGGCCGATGCAGGCGAGGTCGCCCGCCAGCGCGGCGGCGATGAGCGCCCTGTTGCTCACGCTCTTGCTGCGGGGCAGTTCGATGGTGGCGCGGATGGGCGCGGCGGGCCTACGGATGGTGAGGGTGGCCATCGCGCACGAGCAGGCGGTAGTGTTCGAGGGCCTCGCCCACCTGGGCGGCGGTCACGGGCACGTCCACCACGGCCTGGCCGATCTCGCGCAGCAGGGTGAAGCGGAAGCCACCGTCGGCGTTCTTCTTGTCATTGCGCATCAGGGCGATCAGCCGGTGGTGGTCGTCGGCGGTGAACGCGTACGGCTTGTACAGCTCGAGCAGGTGGCCCTGCACCAGGTCGTAGGCCTCGCGGCTCAGGAGCCCCTGGCGCCAGCTGAGCCAGCTCTCGCACACCATGCCGATGGCGACGGCCTCGCCGTGCAGCAGGCCGTTCCCCTCCCCCTCCCAGCTATGGGCCTCGAGCGCATGGCCGATGGTGTGGCCGAAGTTGAGCACGCGCCGCACGCCGCCCTCGTAAGGGTCGTCGCTCACCACGGCGCACTTGATGGCCACCGACCGGTGCACCAGGGCGGCCAGGGCGCCCATGTCTTGCAGGGGTGCCTCGCGCACGGCGCGGTAGTGGTCGGCATCGCGCACCAGGCCGTGCTTGATCATCTCGGCCACCCCGTTCAGCAGCTCGCGCTTGCCGAGGGTGCGCAGGAAGGGCACATGCACATGCACGCCCTGGGGGTCGCGGAACAGGCCCACCAGGTTCTTGATGCCGGCGGCGTCGATGCCGGTCTTGCCCCCGATGGCGGCGTCGACCATGCCCATGAGGCTGGTGGGCACGTTCACGCACCGGATGCCACGCTTGTAGGTGGCGGCGATGAAGCCCCCGAGGTCGCTCACCACACCGCCGCCCAGGTTCACGAGCACGGCACCGCGCTCGGCCTCGCGGTCGCTCAGGTGGCCCCAGATGGCGCTGCACACCTCGACGCGCTTGCTGGCCTCGCCGGGGGACACCTCGATGGGCCCGGCGTGCTGCAGATGGGGCACGAAGGCGAGCAGCTCGGGCAGGCAGTGGCGCAGCGTGTTGCTGTCGCCCAGCACGTAGCACTGGGTGGGCGGCGCCTCGAACTGGAGCCAGCGCTCCAACAGGGGCAGTACGTGCGCACCCAGGTACACCGGATGGCCACCGGCCCATAGTTCCTCCACATCGCGCCCCGGTGTGCCCATTGCTACTTTTGGGCGCTCCCGGTGATGGGCCGTGGAACGCCAGCAGCCCAAAGGAACGAACAAGCCCCGCACGCCGCAATGCAGCCTTCGGCAGCCCCCGTGGCCACCACCCTGCCCGACCTCAGCGACACCCGCATCGCCTTCGCCCACAAGAGCGACCGCGCCCTGTGGAAGGCCTACTGGCTCTTCCGGATCATCGGGAACCCCACGGTGACCTCGGTGGGCGCGGGGCTCACCAAGGTGGCGCTGGCGCTGCGCCTGCCCATCCGCGGCGCGGTGAAGGCCACCATCTTCGAGCAGTTCTGTGGCGGGGAGACCATCGAGGAGAGCCTGGACACCGCCAAGGCGCTCGCGAAGAGCGGCATCGGCACCATCCTCGACCACAGCGTGGAGGGCGCCGACGACGAGGGCTCGCTGGACCACACCGTGGAGGAGGTGCTGCGCACGATCGCCGTGGCCAAGGGCCGTCCCGAGATCCCCTTCTGCGTGTTCAAGCCCACGGGCATCGCGCGGGTGGCCATCCTGGAGAAGGTGAGCGCGAAGGCCGCCCTCAGCGGCGATGACCAGGCCGAGTGGCAGCGTGCCCGCACCCGGATGGAGCGCATCTGCGAGGCCGCGGCCAAGGCCAGCGTGCCCACGCTCGTGGACGCCGAGGAGAGCTGGATCCAGGACGCGATCGACGCGTTGGTGGCGGGAATGATGGAGCGCCACAACAAGCACCACGCGCTCATTTACAACACCGTGCAGCTGTACCGCCACGACCGCCTCGCCTTCCTGAAGCACAGCACCGAGGAGGCCCGGAGCAAGGGCTACCACCTCGGCGTGAAGCTTGTGCGCGGCGCCTACATGGAGAAGGAGCGCGAGCGTGCGGGGGAAAAGGGCTATCCCGACCCCATCCAGCCGGACAAGGCCTCCAGCGACCGCGACTACGATGCCGCCCTGCGCTGGTGCGTGGACCACATCGATCGCGTGAGCATCGTGGCGGGCACGCACAACGAGCAGAGCAGCCTGCTGCTGGCCCGCCTCATGGACGAGCGCGGCATCCCGCACAACGACCCGCGCATCTGCTTCAGCCAGCTGCTGGGCATGAGCGACAACATCAGTTACAACCTGGCGCAGGCAGGCTACCGCGTGGCCAAATACGTACCCTACGGCCCGGTGCGCGAGGTGATGCCATACCTCATCCGGCGCGCCAACGAGAACACCAGCGCGCGTGGCCAGAGCGGACGTGAGCTCTCGCTGATCCTGCAGGAGCGCAGGCGGCGAGCCAAGGGCTGAGGGGGGACGTTGTCCGTTGTTCGTCGGGAACGTGTGTTCACGATGCACGGACAAAGGATCACATGAGCACCTGCCATCCGGCGCCGTGGCCCGCCATGAGCACGATCAGGCCGGGAGCACGCGGCCGGTGACGACCTTCGCACCCCGCCTTCCTCCCACGGTGGGTATGACATGGAACGATGGATGACCGCGGCCGAGGCCGCACGCCTGGTGAAGAGCGGCGACCGTGTGTTCGTGCACGGCAGCGCCGCCACGCCGCACACCCTGCTGAACGCGCTGCTGGCGCGCGCGCCGGAGCTGGAGAAGGTGGAGCTCGTGAGCATCAGCACGCTCGGCCGCATCGACTTCGGCCGGCCCGAGGTACAGCGCAGCTTCTTCGTGAACAGCCTCTTCGTGAGCGAGAACGTGCGCGAGGTGGTGAACGGTCCCTACGGCGAGTACGTCCCGGTCTTCCTCAGCGAGATCCCCCTCCTCTTCGACCGCGGCATCCTCCCGCTGGATGTGGCGCTGGTGCACGTGAGCCCGCCCGACCGCCACGGTTTCTGCACGCTGGGCGTGAGCGTGGACGTGGCCCGCAGCGCGGTGCGCAACGCGAAGCTGGTGGTCGCCCAGGTGAACCCGCGCATGCCACGCACACACGGCGAAGGCCAGGTGCATGTGAGCGCCTTCGCGGCCATGGTGCAGGTGGATGATGCACTGCCCGAGGTGGATTACGGCAGCCGCATCGGGGCGAAGGAGGAGCGCATCGGGCAGCTGTGCGCGCATCTGGTGGAGGACCGCAGCACCCTGCAGATGGGCATCGGCGCGATACCGGACGCCATCCTGCGCTGCCTGAAGGACCACAAGGACCTGGGCGTGCACACCGAGATGTGCAGCAACGGCGTGCTGGACCTGCTCGACCGCGGGGTGGTCACCAACCGGTACAAGAAGAAGTTCAAGGACCGCGTGGTCACCAGCTTCGCCATCGGCACGCGGGCGCTGTACGACCGCATCGACGACAACCCGCAGTTCGCCTTCCTCGATGCGCAGTACGTGAACGCGGGCCACGTGATCCGGCAGAACCCGCGTGTGGTGGCCGTGAACAGCGCCATCGAGGTGGACCTCACCGGGCAGGTGTGCAGTGACAGCATCGGCACCTACCATTACAGCGGCGTGGGCGGGCAGATGGACTTCATGCGTGGCGCGGCCTTGAGCGAGGGCGGCAAGCCCATCATCGCGCTGTGCAGCACCACGGGCAAGGGGGAAAGCAAGATCGTGCCCTTCCTGCGGCAGGGGGCCGGGGTGGTCACCACCCGGGCCCATGTTCACTACGTGATCACCGAGCATGGCGTGGCCAACCTCTTCGGGCGCAACATGCGCCAACGCGCCGAGGCCCTTCGCGACATCGCGCACCCCGATCACCGCGAGGCGCTGGACCGCGCCATCGTGGAACGCTTCGGGCCGAAGGTGGTGTGATGAGTTCCACCCAAGCGTGCCCCGGGATCCATCGTCAGCACCATTCCAGAGGACAGGATCACGTGCTACGGCGCGCACGCAGCACACCGAACACCAGCGCCATGTCGACCCCGAACAGGGACTGAAAACCGCTGATGTTCCCGAACAGTCCGACCTCAAACCCCACCACACGCCCGAACGGGACCAAGGTCCTCGCACGCATGGACAGCCCTGGACCGATCTCGGTGGTCTGGCCGGTAACGTAGTTGGCAGCGACATTGCTTCCGGCGGGCTTGGGTGTGAAGTTGGTCTCCTTCAGGCGGGCGATCATGGGGCCGGCCTCCAGACCCAGCCGCAACGCGCGCGCTTCATGCCTGGGCTCCCATACCGCACGGAGTGAATAGGTGCTCAGGTTGTCGGTGGGCTCACATGGACCGAACAGCGCCAAACAGCTATAGTCGAGCGGGAGATGCTCCGCCGTGCTCCGGCTGTGGTCGTAATCGAAACACCCGCCCCAGCCGCTAGATGCCACATAGGTGCCCGCGGCGGAGATCGTCTTCAACAGACTTCCGGAGGTGCCATCAGGACCGACCTGCCCGCTTTTCGGGTTGAACAGCATGCCACCTCCAAGACCGACATGAGCAAATGGCCGCCCTCCCTTCGATCCAGCAGGCAGCGCGGGATCCTGTGCATCCACCAGCACGCTCGTAACATATGCGAGGATCCAGAGCAATAGCCTTATGCGCATCATGAACATGAAGTTCGACCGACCCATGCTTGCATACCATGACCGATGTCAAGGTGTTCGCGGATCGACGATCCTAGATTTAGACTAAACCCATACACCATGGACCGTAAGATCCTGCTGCTTGGTCTGGGCCTTTGCATACCTCCTGGCGCCAATGCCCAGAACCTCTTCCTGGAGGTGCATGGGACCTACCAGTTCCCGATAGGCGGGATCGCTGACTACGACGAATCCACCTCCACGACCGCCAGCGGAACGACCACCACGTACAACTCCGTCAGCCGGAATTATGGAAAAGGGCCAGGGGGCGGATTCGTCCTCGGCGGTTCCCTCACACAGTTGCTTGGTTGGGAGGCCCGCTTCACGTTCATCACCGGCGGCACCACGACCGTCAAGTACAATTCCACCAGCCCTTCCTACACGTCCGCAGGCGAGGCCGGGTCCTTCGGCCGCTATGTGCGATTCGAACCCGCTATCCGCATCCGCACCGGTGATGGGGCCCAATGCTGGTATGCCGCATTCGGTCCATCGCTGGCGTTGTTCCCAAAGGCGATCAATACCTACGAGTACAACACTCAGGGACCGACGCCGATCTCAAGCCGTTCCGTGTTCGAACAGAGCGGCAGCGTGGGCTGGGGCGGTTTCGGCGCATTGGGCTACAGCAGCCAACGCCCCGGTAAGGTCGGCTACTTCGCGGAGCTTAACTGTACCGCACAATCCTGGGCTCCGGCCAAAGCAGAGGTCACGGAGTACACCGTCAACGGGGAGGACAGGCTTGGAACATTGAGCACGGCCGGGCGCGAATTGGAATACGTGAACGGATACACGGATACCGGGGATACCAACCCCGATGCTCCGAGCAAGGCTCTCAAGGAATACCTGCCCATGAGCACCTGGGGCATCCGCGCAGGCATCCGCTTCACCATCGGCAGGCAGGTGCGGCACGAACTGGAGCTGAAGGAGGAGCAGGTGCCGGGTCGGTGAAGCGAAGCCGAGCGCCGGCTTGGGGTGTGGCCGCATCGGAACCGGACCACGGGATCGCCGTGCGTTTCGGGCCGAAGGTGATGTGATCGCACCGGTCAACACCGTCGTTCGCAACGCA
>JBIJCH010000079.1:0-7921 GCA_044344815.1 Flavobacteriales bacterium
TGCTGGGCTGCGTGAACACGGCCACGCCGCCCTTGAAGGCGGTCATCACGCGCCTGGTCTTCTCCGGGTCGATGTAGTTGCTGCACACCTTGTCGGTGGCCAGGGCCTCGCGCAGACCGGGCAGATCATCGATGTTCATCTGGATGCCCGGCGCGACCACGAGATGCCCATAGGCGTACGCCCCGCCCTCCTGTGTCCTCACAGTGTTCGCTACCGGCTCGAACACGGATGCGTGCTCCCTGATGAGGTCCACGCCGGGCGGCATCACGCTCGCTTCATCGCGGTGCGTGTCCTTCATGCTGAAGGCGTTGGCGGCCACGAGGGTCCAGGCCGGCTGGTACCAGTGGTCCTTCGACGGGTCGATGATGGCGATGCGCAGGTCCTTGCGCTTGCGACGCAGTTGCGCGGCGGTCATGATGCCGGCAGTACCGCCACCGATGATGAGGACGTCGTAGTGCGTGGCCATGGCGTTGGGTTTCGGACCACCAAGCTCGGCACACCCGGGACGTGCGAACGGTGATGATCGTCACGCTGATGCACGAACGGCCGCCGACCAGACCTTCCACAACCGCGGGCTGCGGCGCAGCTGCGCGATGTAAGCCTCCTCCGTGGGACCGCCTTTCGTGCGCAAGAGGTCGCGCAGCGATGCCTTCTCGTCGGCTGACCAGCGCTCCAGATCGGGCACCAGGTCGATGGCCGGGGCGAGCTGCCCTGCCCAGTGGCGTTCGTCGGGCTCCCAGCGTGCGAGGTCGTTCATCCCAAGCGCGCGCACCAGCCGGTCCGTCGCGGTGCGCAGGGCCGCATCATGGTCACCCGCATGGCGCTTGGCCACGTGCTGCATCACCGCGCGCGACAGCTCCACCGGCTCGATGGGGTCGGGGCCATCGCAGACGTGCAGCAGCATGGGCACGGCGGCAAGGTCGCGCAGCAGGGCTGGTGGCGTGCGGTGCGCGCGGTCCTTCCCCATGCGTGCCACCTCGCGCTCCACGATGCGCCGGGTGGCCTTGTCGGCGGGCCTGAACCCGAGGCGATGGTAGAACCAGTAGGCACCGCTGGCGATACCGTCCTCGTTGCCGTGTCCCAGTTGATAGGGGTCGGCCTCGAAACGGTCCACGCCGTAGCGCTGCGCGTAGCACCGCAGGATCTGGGCGAAGAGCATTGTGGAGGCACCGCCGCGCAGCGCGGGGAACACGTTCACGCCCACCTTCGTCTTGCCGGGGAACATCCAGGCGCCGCCATACGCCGCGGGCACGGTGTTCAGGAAGGCCACGTAGCCGATGTAGCTGTCGTAGGCCTGCCGCTGGTTCGGGGGCAGGTGGAAGAGCGCGATGTCGATGCCCTGCCCCAGGTCGATCAGGTCCACCACCTCGGCATGCGTCACCGGACCGGTCTCGCGCAGGCCGCAGAGCAGGATGCCGCGGGCGGCATCGAGCAGCTGTGCACGCTCGTCGGTGTTGAGCGCGCGCGCCGCCGGCAGTGGCGTGCGCAGCAGCGCGGCCATGTCCGCCGACCGTGGAACGCCGTTGGGAAAGGTGTGGAGGGTGCGGGCCGGCGATCGCCCGAAGGTGGCGGAGAGCCCGCTGTCGCCAAGCTCCACCGTGGCGAAGAGCTGCAGCTGCTCGAAGAGCGGTGCGCGCAGTGCCTGCGGAAGCTGCTGCGTGAACGACAGCCACCAGCCGAGATCGGCGGCCTTGCGCCGCCCCTTCATGTGGGCCAGCCAGGGCCCCAGCTCGAAGTCCTCCAGCTCGAAGGCGTCGCGCACGGCCATGGGTAGCAGGGTCGCGAGCCACGGCTTCGCGGCCTGCAGGTCGCCGTCCACCGAATCGAGCGCGATGCGTTCCGGATGACGCTGCTGCAGCCAGTTCAGCAGCTCGTGGCTGAAGGCCACAGTGACGCTGGTGTGCGCCAGGCCGGTGTTGGAGAGTGCCGTGGTGTTGTGCCCGCCCGCTCGCCGCAGGCGGCGCACCTCCCGGGCGGCGTGCTGCAGGGCCTTGGTGGCCAGTGCATGCTCGGCGGCGTCGGCGGGGTGGGCCAGCGCGAACAGCACCAGGTCGTGCAGGTCGAGCAGGGCGCGCACGCTGCCCGTCCGCCGCTGCGGGACCTCGTCCAGTGCGGCCTTCCGCGATGCGCCCGACGCGGGCATCGCACCCCGCGTGAAGAGCTGGCGCCAGGTGGCGACCTGGCCGGGGGTGATCGGCCGCTGGCTCATGCGGCGGGAAATTAGGCGGAGGCCCGTTGCCGGGATACGGATAACGGAAGGCCCGGCTCAGGCCTTGCCCTCGTTGATCACGCGCATCACATGCTGCGGGCCGGCGATGTTGGCGGCCTGCAAGGCGGCGAGCCCCTGCTCGTACACCTCGAAGTACACCGTCCAGTAGTCGCCGGGCGCGCAGTAGGGACGCACCGCCAGCTCCACGCCGTCGAGCGTGAGCTTCGCGATGTTCACGGACGGCGCGGGCGTGGCGAGCACCTTGGGGTGCGCCTTCATCACGCCGAGGAGCACCTCGCGGGCCTTGGCCACCGGCGCACTTTGGTCGAGGCCGAAGGTGAGGTCCACACGGATGTTGCCCTCGCGGGTGTAGTTCACGATGTTGCCGTTGGCCATGGCACCGTTGGGCACGATGGCGGTCTTGTGCTCGGGCGTGAGCAGCACGGTGGTGAAGATCTGGATCTCCTTCACCTCGCCCACCAGGCCCTGCGCCTCGATGAGGTCGCCCACCTTGTAGGGCTTGAAGAGCAGGATGAGGGTGCCACCGGCGAAGTTGGCCAGTGTGCCCTGCAGCGCCAGACCGATGGCCAGACCGGCCGCGCCCAGGATGGCGATGAAGCTGGTGGTCTGCACCCCGAGCATGCCCACCACGGTGATGATGAGCACCACGCGCAGGCCCACGGTCACCAGGCTGTTGAGGAACTTGCGCAGGGTGAGCTCCACGCCGCGCGCATCGAGCACCTTGCCCAGCATGCGTGCCAGCAATCGGATGGCCATGGTGCCGATCCAGTAGACGACGATGGCGGCGAGCACCTTGGGGGCGTAGTCCAGGGCCAGGGTGTACAAGTGGTGGAGGTAGTTCTCAACGGAACCGAGCTGTGCGTTCATGGTGGGGGATGGTGATCGGCCTGTGGTGCCGGACATCGAAGGTCGCTTTTTTCAGTTCGCGGAGGGCCAGCGGAACACGAACGCCCGGTCCTCCCACGGAGGCCGGGCGTTCGTATGGTCAATTCCGGATCAGGCCTGCTTGGCCAGCTGCACCTCGCACTGGATGCGCACTTCATCGCTCACCAGCACGCCGCCGGCCTCGAGCGCGGCGTTCCAGGTAAGGCCCCATTTCGTGCGGTCGAGCTTGCCGCTCAGGTTGAGGCCTGCCTTGGTGTTTCCCCAGGGGTCCTTCGCGATGCCGGACCACTCGGCGTTCAGCGTCACGGGTTTCGTCACGCCCTTGATGGTGAGGTCGCCGGTCACGGCGTATCCGTCACCCTTCTTCGCGATGGCCGTGCTCGTGAAGGTCAACTTCGGGAACTCCTCGCTGGCGAAGAAATCCGGGCTCGCCAGGTGCTTGTCGCGGTTGGCGTCGTTGGTATGCACGCTGGCGGTGTTGGCCCAGAAGCTCACCTTGGCGTTCGCGAGGTCATCGCCTTCGAGCTCGGCCTCCGCGCCGAACTCCTTGAAGGATCCGGTGACGGTGCTGATCATCAGGTGCTTCACCTTGAACAGCACCTCGCTGTGGCTGGGGTCGATGGCCCACTTGGTGGTCGTCATGCTTGCGGTCTCCATGGTCGTTGTTGATTTTCGTTGTTCGTTGGCAGGGATGGGGTCGGCGCCCCGGTCGGTTCAGTTCAGTTGCATGGGCACCTCCATCAACAGGATCTCGGCGCCGTTGTTCCCGGCCTTCACCTCGAGGGTGCTCACGTCCCACACGCCGAGGCCATCGCGGCGGTCGAGCGCCTGGCCGTTGATGGTGGCGCTGCCTTCGATAACGAAGGCGTACACCCCGTTGCCGGTGCGCTTCACCGCGTAGCCCGCGGCCTTCCCCGCGTCGAAACGCCCCAGGTGGAACCAGGCGTCCTGGTGGATCCACACGCCCTCGTCGTCGGGGCTGGGCGAAAGCACCTGCTGGAAGCGGTTGTGGCGCCTGGCCGGGTCGAGCGTCAGCTGGTCATAGCGCGGGGTCACGTTGCGCCTGTTGGGGAACAGCCAGATCTGCAGGAAGCGGGTGGACCGGTCGTGGTCGCGGTTCTTCTCGCTGTGCGTGATGCCTGTGCCCGCGCTCATCACCTGGATGTCGCCATGGCGGATCACCTGGGTGTTGCCCATGCTGTCCTTGTGCTCCAGGTCGCCCTCCAGGGGAATGGAGATGATCTCCATGTTGTCGTGCGGGTGCGTGCCGAAACCCATGCCCGCCGCCACGGTATCGTCGTTGAGCACGCGCAGCACGCCGAAGTGCATGCGCTCGGGGTCGTAGTAGTTCGCGAAGCTGAAGGTGTGGCGCGTGTCGAGCCAGCCGTGGTTCGCATGCCCACGGGTGCCGGCCTTGTGAAGGATCATGTTGGCCATGATGTGGGGGGATGAGGAGGGGAGGTGGTTGAAACCGACGGGTTCCGGCGTGCCTGCTACGGACTCGTAGGGTCCGGGCTTGGCGCCCAGGGCCATCAGGGCCGTACCGCCCATCAGGCTGTTGCGGAGGAAGGTCCTGCGGTCCATGACGATACAAATATATTCCATGGAAAATAAAGCCAGGGCAAACAAGGCCGCATCCTTGGAACCTTGAGGTGTCGGTGAAGCGGTTGCCCGTTCCCCGGTCGCAGGCCACCGTTCCTCGGACCGGCAGGCGACCAGGTACGCTGCGAGGGCCGCGTGCGTTGGAGAAGGCCGATGCCCCGCTTCCTTGCAACGACCCGCGCCTTGCCGCTGTTCAGGCCTCCGGCGTACCATCGGGCCGGTGGGTCCAACGCCTGTTGGTGCCTGCGCTCGGTAACATTATGGCAACATGTCCCGATCGGCCCCTTTGTTATGTTTGCCGACCCTGTAAGGACAGGCCCCCCGTTCACCATCAAACCAGCCTGCGGCGGGCACCCTTCCACTCGAACCAACCCTTGAAACGACAACCCCTCCAATGAGCAACGAGAGCAACTCCGGGAAGATGTCCAGCATGTTCGTGGCCATCGTGATCCCCCTCGCGCTGATCATCAGCGTGATCTTCTACATGTTCGTGCTGGGCGACCCCGCCAATTTCGAGGGTGGCGACCCCATCAAGGGCCACCCGGTGGAGCATGAGCCCGCCCACACCTTCGGGGTGGTGCACAAGGGCGGATTCATCGTGCCCATCCTGATCACGGTGAACCTGCTGGTGATCATCTTCAGCATCGAGCGCTTCCTCACCCTCAGCAAGGCCAAGGGCAAAGGCCGGATCGAGAGTTTCCTGGGCCAGGTGCGCCAGTTCCTGGGCAACGACCAGGTGGACGAGGCCATCAACGCCTGCGACACCCAGAAGGGCAGCGTGGCCAACGTGATGCGCAGCGGCCTGGAGAAGTACAAGACCGTGCTCTACGATGCCAGCCACGACAAGGAGACCCGCCTGCAGGCCGTGAAGCAGGAGCTGGAGGAGGCCACCGCGCTGGAGCTGCCCATGCTCAGCAAGAACCTGGTGATCCTCTCCACCTGCGCCAGCATCAGCACCCTGCTGGGTCTGATCGGTACCGTGCTGGGGATGATCCGCTCGTTCAGCGCGCTGGCGACCGCCGGCACGCCCGATGCGACCGCGCTGTCCACCGGTATCTCCGAGGCCCTCATCAACACGGCCCTCGGCATCACCGGTTCGTGCATCGCCATCATCATGTTCAACTACTTCAGCACCAAGATCGACGCCATCACCCACGGCATCGACGAGGCGGGCTTCAGCGTGAGCCAGACCCTGGCCAACCGCAAGTAAGGGGCGACGATCACAGGGCCCCGGTCCCGTGACCGTTCCAAGGAACCAACCAACCTTATCCGAAGCACCATGCCGAAGATCAAGATGCCCCGGAGCAGTCCGTCGCTGGACATGACCCCGATGGTGGACCTGGCGTTCCTGCTGGTGACCTTCTTCATGCTCACCGCCCAGTTCAGGCCCGAGGAGGCCGTGAGCGTGGACACGCCGAGCAGCATGAGCCAGCAGCCCATCCCCACGGAGAACCTCATGATCATCAGCGTCGACAGCGCCGGTCGCGTGTTCTGGGATTTCACCGACAAGAAGGTGCGCACCGAGGTGATCAAGGAGATGGCCAACCGCTACAAGTTCCAGCTCACCGAGGAGCAGGCGGTGCGCTTCACCAACCTCAACGCCATCGGCATCCCGGCGCAGCAGCTGCCCGCCTACCTCGACCTGGACACCCCCGCCGAGCGCAAGGAGGTGGACCGGATCAGCAACGGCATCCCCTATGAGGAGGGCAACAACCAGCTCCTCGACTGGATCCGCGTCACGCAGCTGATCTTCAGCAGCGAGGCCGGCCGCAACCCCCTTGTCGCCCTGAAAGGGGACGGCAATGTGAACTACACCACGGTGAACCGGATCATCGAGATCTTCCAGAGCCCCACGGTGAAGATCAACCGGTTCAAGATGATCACCGACCTCGAAGAGAGCCGCATCTGAACCCTTGAACCGATCTCCGCCCCGCGTGTACGGCACGCAGGAAGGACCGGTCAGGCCAACGCGATCAAGCCATGGCAGAAGCACCAGGAGGAGAAGGCGCAGCCCCGGGAGGGGGACGCCACCAGAAGAAGCGGGCGAAGAAAGGCAGCACCAGGATCGACATGACCCCCATGGTCGACCTGGCGTTCCTGCTGCTCACCTTCTTCATCCTCACCACCACCATGTACAAGCCGAGCACCCTGCAGCTCACCTTCCCGGTGCCCCCGGAGGAGGACCAGCCGCAGGACCTCGACAAGGTGAACAACGCCCTCACGCTGTTCCTCACCAAGAAGGACCAGATCTTCTACTACAAGGACGCGTTCAAGGCCGGGGAGACGCAGCTCTCCCAGACCAACTTCAAGGACGTGGAGAAGATGCTCATCGAGCTCAACAAGAGCACGGTGGAACGCATCAACGAACTGAGCAAGCAGCTCAACGAGAAGAAGATCACCGAGGAGGTGTACGACAGCCTGAAGAACGAGGCGCAGAAGCAGAAGGACGCGCTCTTCGTGATCATCAAGCCCGACAAGGACGCCAAGTTCCGCAACATGATCGACATCGTTGACGAGATGGACATCAGCGGGATCGGCAAGTACGCCGTGCAGGACACCATCAAGCCCGAGGAGCAGGCCCTGCTCGAGGCGGAGAAGCTCAAACTCTGACGACAACGCCTTCGCCGAGCTTCGGCGACTGAAACAACGCCTGCGCCGGGCTTCGGCGCCTGAAACATGGGTTACGTCATCTTCATCATCTTCCTGCTGGCCGCGAGCCTCCTGCTCACGCTGGACAACAGCTGGATGAACGTGCTGCAGCAGGTGCGCAACAACATCGTCTTCGCCAACCACAACCGGCTGTACGGCGCATTCACCCTGCGCCGCGATTACAACAAGCGGCTGGGTCTCGCCCTGGCCCTGGCCATCGGCGTGTTCGTGGTGGCCGTGGGCACCCCGTACATCATCACCAAGCTCGGCAGCGGCGAGGAGGAGGAGGTCGTGAAGAAGAAGATCGTGGACGTGAACCTGGAGCTCTTCGAGGAGCAGCCCGAGGAACCGCCCCCGCCCCCCGAGGTGATCCCCCCGCCCCAGCCCCAGATCGAGACCGTGCAGTTCGTGGCCGTGGAGGCCGCTGACGAGCCCGTGGAGGAGCCGCCCCCCACCCAGAGCGACCTGCAGGAGACCACCGCCGGCCAGACCACCCAGGAGGGCGAGAACGTGGACGCGCCCCCGCCCCCGCCCCCCGTGGAGGAGGAGACCTTC
>JBIJCH010000314.1:0-3397 GCA_044344815.1 Flavobacteriales bacterium
GGCCTCCGCCACCAACACCCGCGCCTACGTGAACAACTTCGCCCTGGTGCTGTGCTACCCGGGCAAGACAACCAGCAACTGGAAGGCCACCCAGTTCGGCGTGAGCTTCGACCGCGAGGCCAGCTTCCACGCGCAACGCCAGGCCACCGGCGCCAGCGTGAACAGCACCATCCTGCAGCAGTTCGCCAACGAGGCCCGGGGCACCCTGCCCGGCGACCTCTACGGCAATTTCCCCTTCACCAGCGGCCTCGCGTGGGACACCTATGGCATCGACCCCGCCACCGGCGATTCGCTCAACACCAGCTACATGCCCGCCATCCCCTTCGGCAGCGACGTGCGGCAGACCCAGGTGATCGACAGCTACGGACGGCTGCAGACCACCAGCCTTTTCTTCGCCGCCAACTGGATGGACCGCCTCTACCTGGGCGCCTCGGTGGGGCTGGTGGGCGTGCGCTTCGAGCGCACCACCACGCACACCGAGACCAGCCTGACGGACACGGTGGACCTTGCCGACCTCACCTACACGGAGGACCTGATCACCAGCGGTGGTGGGGTGGACGTGAAGGTGGGCGTGATCGGCCGGGTGACCGACCGCCTGCGCCTGGGCTTCTCCTTCCACAGCCCCAAGTGGCTCACCTTGGACGATGCGTTCCGCACGCAGATGATCACCCGCTTCCGCACACCCGACGGCCAGGGCAACACCGGCTACGAGGCCGCCTCGCCCGATGGGATCTTCCGCTACAACGTGAACACCCCGTGGAACCTGGTGGCCAGCGCGGCCTACATCGCCGGTGGCAACGGGCTGGTGAGCGTGGACTACGGGTACACCGACTTCACCTCCATGCGGCTGCGGGGTGACAACACCGTGCCCGACAGCTACGACTTCGCCGCCGAGAACAACGCCATCCGCGATTCCTTCCGGGGGGCGCACAGCGTGCGCGTGGGCACCGAGTGGCGCATGGGCACCTGGTACATGCGCGGCGGCTGGGGCTGGTGGCAGGACCCCTACGCCGATGGCGACCTGCGGCAGGGCACCGGCTACAAGCGCTACACCGTGGGCGGCGGCTACCGCACGGACCACCTGAGCATCGACCTGGCGCTCGTGTACGGCACGCGTACCGCGAACCGGTTCCTCTACGACCCGGCCCTGGTGAACGCCACGAACGAGGTGATCACCGACGTGCAGAGCCTGGTGACCATCGCCTACCGACCCTGACCCCGGAGGGGAAAAGGAAAGGCCCGGTCGCTGACCGGGCCTTCGTGTCACGTTCGATCGGGGATCACTTCTCGCCCTGCACGCGCTCCACCACGTAGTCGTCCACCAGGATGCGGCCGCAGTGCTCGCACACGATGATCTTCTTGTGGCTGCTGATGTCCAGCTGGCGCTGGGGCGGGATGGCGTTGAAGCAGCCACCGCAGGAACCGCGCTTCACCGGCACCACGGCCAGGCCGTTGCGCGCGTTGCTGCGGATGCGGTGGTAGGCGCTCAGCAGGCGCTCCTCGATGTGCTTGGCCGCCGCATCGCTCTTCTTCTGCAGGTCCTTCTCCTCCTTCTCGGTCTCGGCGATGATGTCGTCCAGCTCCTTCTTCTTGTGGTCCAGGTCCTTCTTGCGCTCCTTGAAGTTCGCGGCGGTCTCATCCACCACGCCCTTCTTCGCGTCGATCACGGCCTTGGTCTCCTTGATGCGCTTCTCGGCGAGCTGGATCTCCAGGTTCTGGAACTCAACCTCCTTGCTCAGGCTGTCGTACTCGCGGTTGTTCCGCACCTTGCCCTGCTGGGCCTCGTACTTCTTGATGGTCGCCTTCGCGTCCTTGATGAAGTTCTGCTTGTCGGTGACGTTGCGCTCCAGCTCGGCCATCTCGTCCTGAAGCTTGTTCAGGCGCGTCTCCAGGCCGGCCACCTCGTCCTCCAGGTCCTGCACCTCCAGGGGCAGCTCGCCGCGCTGGGTGCGGATGCGGTCCACCTGCGAGTCGATGTGCTGCAGGCGGAAGAGCTCCACCAGTCTCTCGGCAATGGTGATCTCGGCCTTGCCAGCGGCCGTGCTCGCCTTCGCGGTGGTCTTCTCCTCCTTCGCCGGTGCCTTGGTCTCGGTCTTCGCCATCGTGGTGCGCCGTAGCGCGGTTTTCGGTTAGTCGTCCTGGTGGCCTTCGTGCTGCCGGGTGGCACGCGGGGCGAAGGCGCGGGTCAGGAAACGAGGATGGGGTTGGTGACGGTTTCCGTCAAATGGACCGCAAAAGTAGGGAAATTCTCCGTTAACCTCCGCTGGATCAGGTCCATGGTGAACCGCTCGCTCTCGAAGTGCCCGATGTCGGCGATCACCAGCCGCCCGTCGGCCTCGAAGAACTGGTGGTACTTCACGTCGCCGGTGATGAAGGCGTCGGCCCCGGCGGCCATGGCCCGGCCGATGAGGAAGGCCCCCGAGCCCCCGCACACCGCCACCCGCTTCACCGGCCGGCCGCGCAGGGCCGTGTGGCGCACCACCGGCGCCCCGAACACCCGCTTCACCCGGGCCAGGAAGGCCTCTTCCGCCTCAGGCTCTGGCAGTTCCCCCACCGCCCCCGACCCGATGCCTTGGTGGGCATTGAGCAGCGGCACCAGGTCGTAGGCCACCTCCTCGTAGGGGTGCGCCGCCTGCATGGCCGCCACGATGGCCCGCTCCAGCGGGGCGTGGTAGATGACCTCGATGCGGGTCTCGGCCTCGGTGTGCCGCTGGCCCTTCTCCCCCACGTACGCGTTGGTGCCCTCGCCGCCCCGGAAGGTGCCGAAGCCCTCCAGGTTGTAGCTGCACTCGTCGTACAGCCCCACCCTTCCGGCACCAGCGGCGAAGAGCGCGGATCGCACGGCCTCGGCCTGGGCGTGGGGCACGAACACCGCCAGCTTGCGCAGCTGGCCGGCCTTGGGGTCGAGCACCTGCAGGCCCGTGAGCCCCAGGCGCGCGGCGATCTCGCCGTTCACCCCGTCGATCACGTTGTCCAGGTTGGTGTGGATGGCGTAGATGGCCACGTTGTGCCGCACGGCCTTCAGGATGATGCGCTCCACCTCGTTGCGGCCCGTGAGGCCCTTGAGCCCGCGGAAGATCACCGGGTGGTGCGCGACCACCAGGCCGCAGCCCTTGCGCACGGCCTCGTCCAGCACGGCCTCGGTGCAATCCAGGCACACCAGCGCGGCCTTCACCTCGCCCTGGCGGTCGCCCACCTGCAGGCCGCAGTTGTCGTAGTCCTCCTGGAGCACGGGGGGCGCCCAGGTCTCCAGGGCGGTGATGAGGTCTTGGATGCGCATCTTGCGGCGGCTTATGACAGGGGCGGCAAAATACGCGACCTCCCTCCGGCGCCTCCTCGGCGCCCCCTTCGCCCTGCTCTACGGCGGGGTGTTGCGGCTGCGGCACGCGCTGTACGA
>JBIJCH010000237.1:0-4481 GCA_044344815.1 Flavobacteriales bacterium
CCCGCACGTGGAGCTGGTGCTGCGCACCTTGCGCGATGCGGGAGCGCTGGCCACCTTGAGCCGGGGCTACGGCCGCAGCGGCACGGGGGTGCGCGAGGTGATGGGCACCGAACCGGCGGCGGCCGTGGGTGACGAGCCCCTGCAGCTGAAGCGGCATTTCCCCGGTGTGCGTGTGTTCGTGGGCGTCGACCGGGTGAAGGCCCTGGAGCACATCGCTTCCACCGCCCCCGAGGTGAAGGCCGTGGTGCTGGACGATGCCTTGCAGCACCGCCCGGTGAAGGCGCGGCTGAACCTGGTGCTCACCACGTGGAGCAAGCCCTGGAGCGACGATGCCCTGCTGCCCGCCGGCACCCTGCGCGACCTGCCCGCCCGCGCCCATCAAGCTGAGGCGGTGGTGGTGACCAAGTGTCCGCATGCGCCCACCGTGGCGGAGCAGGCCGCCTGGCGGAAGCGGCTCGCGTTGCGTTCGGAACAGGCGCTCTTCTTCAGCGGGTTGCGCTACGGTCCGCTGCGCTGGCTCGATGGAACGCCGGACGCCGTACCCGAAGGACCGGACGTGGACGCCCTGCTGGTGACGGGCATCGCCGACCCGGGTCCGCTGGTGGCGGAAGTGCAGCGGCGCTGGGGCCGGGTGCAGCACGCCGCCTTCCCCGACCACCACCGCTTCACCCCGGCCGACCTGGCCCGGCTGGCGGCTCTTTTTGGTACTTTCGCGGGCCGTCGGAAAACGCTGATCACCACGGAGAAGGACGCCATGCGCCTGCGCTCCGTGATCCCCGGAAGCCCCCTCGAACAGGTGCCCGTGGCGGTGATCGGTGTGGAGGCGGTGATCCTGACCGAACCCGAACGCTTCTCCTCCCTGCTGCACCGCCATGTTGGACCGCATCCAGCGCATCGCTGACCACCTGAAGAACATCACCGAAGGCTTCGTGCCCGAGACCGGCATCATCCTCGGCACCGGCCTCAGCGGACTGGGCAACGAGATCCAGGTGCAGCACACGGTGCCATACGCGGCCATCCCCGAGTTCCCGGTGAGCACGGTGCAGGGCCACCCCGGCCGCCTGCTCTTCGGCACGTTGGGCGGCAAGCCCGTGGTGGCGATGCAGGGCCGCTTCCACTTCTACGAGGGCTGGACCATGGGCGAGGTGGTGATGCCGGTGCGCGTGATGAAGTACCTCGGCATCCAGCGCCTGTTCGTGAGCAACGCCAGCGGCGGCGTGAACCCCGCAATGGAGGTGGGGGACCTGATGATCCTGGACGACCACATCAACCTCTTCCCCAACCCGCTCATCGGCCCCAACATCGACGAACTGGGCACGCGCTTCCCCGACATGAGCGAGCCCTACGACCACGCCCTCATCGCCCGGGCGAAGGCCATCGCGGCGCAGCACGGTATCAAGGTGCTCACCGGCACCTACGTGGGCCTCACGGGTCCCACGTTGGAGACGCCTGCGGAGTACCGCTACGTGCGCAACATCGGCGGTGATGCCGTGGGGATGAGCACGGTGCCCGAGGTGATCGCCGCGCGGCACATGGGCCTGCCCTGCTTCGCCATGAGCGTGATCACCGACCTGGGCGTGCCCGGGAGGATCGAGAAGACCACCCACGAGATCGTGCAGCGCGTGGCCATGAAGGCCGAGCCCAGCCTCACCCTGATCATGCGCGAACTGGTCGCCTCCTGCTGAACCATGTTCCTGCGCGCGCTGCTCCTGCTCCTGCTCCTGCCCCTGAAGGCAGCGGCCCAGGACAGCCTGAACATCCGCCTGCTCGGCGTGTGGGACGACCCCGCGCTGCCCGCCTCGGGCCTGTACGACAACACCTACAACGGTTCGTGGGGCTATGCGCGCGACGGCCGCGAGTACGGCATCATCGGCAGCACCATGGGCACGCACATCATCGACGTGACCGACCCCGCCGACCTGCAGGAGCTGCACTTCATCCCCGGCGCGGTGCAGGGTGCTAACGTGATCCACCGCGAGTACAAGACCTACCGCGACCGGCTCTACGCCGTGACCGACGAAGGTCCGGGCACCCTCCAGATCATCGACCTCAGCGGTCTGCCCGGCACCGTGAGCGTGCTGTACGACAGCAACGACCTCTTCTTCCGCGCGCACACCCTGTGGATCGACACGGCCCAGGCCAGGCTGTACACCCATGCCGGCAACAGCGACTTCGCCGTGTACTCCCTCGCCGACCCCGACCAGCCGGTGCTGCTGCTGAAGCCCGAGGTGAGCGTACCCTGGTGGAGCAACGTGGGCCCGGTGCACGATGCGTACACCGTGAACAACATCTGCTACGCCAACGCCATCGACGGCATGCACGTGCTGGACCTGAGCGACGTGGGCAACCCACAGCTCATCGGCTCGCTCACGAACTACCCGCAGGCCGGCTACAACCACAGCGGCTGGCTGCACGACAACGGCTGGCTCTACGTGATGTGCGATGAAACGCACAACACCCGCGTGAAGCTCTTCGACGTGAGCGACCCCTCGGACATCCAGTTCATCGACACCATCGGTCCGGCCACGCGCATCAACAACATCCCGCACAACCCCTTCCTGCAGGGCGACCTGCTGCACCTGGCCTACTACTACGACGGCTACTGGCTGTACGACGTGAGCGACCCCGCCAACGCGCAGCTGCTGGGCTACTACGATGGCTCGCTGGTGCCCGACGGCTTCAGCTACAAGGGGCTGTGGGGGCTGTACCCCTGGCTTCCCTCGGGGCGCGTGATCGGCGCCGACATGCAGCGCGGCCTGATGGTCTTCGACATCGGTGCGGCGCTCAGCGTGCGCGACGAACCGCGGAAGCCGGAGGCGGTCCTGCACGTGTGGCCCACGCCCGCCACCGACCAGCTGCGCGTGGCCCTGGACCGCGGTCGCAGCGAGCGCATCGACGTGGAACTGCTGGACCTGCAGGGGCGCACGGTGCTGCGCGCGCGCATCACCAACGACACACCGCTGGACATCGCCGCGCTGCCCGCCGGCACCTACCTGGTGCGCGCCACCGTGGACGGCCGCACCTACACCGCACGAACGATCACGATGAAGGCATGAGCCATTGGAGCGACAACTGGGAACTGGTGGTGGGCCTGGAGGTGCACGCCCAGCTGCTCACCGCGAGCAAGGCGTACAGCAGCGACCCCAACGCGTACGGCGACCACCCCAACACCAACGTGAGCGCCGTGACGCTGGGCCTGCCCGGCACGCTGCCCGTGCCCAACACCAGGGTCATCGACCACGCCATCCGGCTCGGGCTCGCCGTGGGCAGCACCATCGCCCCGCGGATGCACTACGCCCGCAAGAACTACTTCTACCCCGACCTGCCCAAGGGCTACCAGATCACGCAGGACACCACGCCCATCTGCCGCGGCGGCCACATCATGGTGCCCGTGGAAGGCGGTGAGAAGCGCATCGGCATCACGCGCATCCACATGGAGGAGGACGCCGGCAAGAGCATCCACGACGTGGACCCCTTCAACACCCTGGTGGACCTGAACCGCGCGGGCGTGCCGCTGGTGGAGATCGTGAGCGAGCCCGACATCCGCACCAGCCAGGAGGCCTACGACTACCTCGTGGAGGTGCGGCGCCTGGTGCGCTACCTCGACATCTGCGACGGCAACATGGAGGAGGGCAGCCTGCGCTGCGACGCCAACATCAGCGTGCGGCGCAAGGGCAGCGAGGCCTTCGGTACGCGCACCGAGATCAAGAACCTCAACAGCTTCAAGAACGTGCAGCGCGCCATCGAGTTCGAGGCCGCGCGGCAGGTGGAGGTGCTCGAGGCCGGCGGCACGATCAGCATGGAGACGCGCACCTTCGATGCGGCGAAAGGCACCACCATGAGCCTGCGCAGCAAGGAGATGGCGCACGACTACCGCTACTTCCCCGAGCCCGACATCCAGCCGCTCACCGTGAGCGAGGCCAAGAAGGAGGCCATCCGCAAGGCCATGCCGCCATTGCCCCGCGAGCTCTACGCCAAGTCCACCACCACCCTCGGCCTCAGCGCGTACGACGCCGGCATCCTCACCGACGACAAGGAGACCGCGCTGTACTACGAGGCCGTGCTGCAGCACACGCCGAACGCCAAGGCCGCGGCCAACTGGGTGATGGGCGACGTGCGCAGCTGGATCAACGAACGCGGACTGGCCATGGCCGACATGCCCGTGACGCCCGCGCAGCTCGGCGGCCTCATCGCGCTGATCGACGAAGGGAAAGTGAGCCACACCCTCGCCTCCCAGAAGCTCTTCCCGCTGCTTGTGGACAACCCCGGCACGCCCGCCGCCGACCTGGCCACCGCGCACGGCCTGCTGCTCGACACCCGCGAGGACGTGATCGAGGCCGCCATGAACGAGACCCTGGGCCGCTACCCCGACAAGGTGGCCGCCTACCGCGCCGGCAACAAGGGGCTCCTGGGCCTCTTCATGGGCGAGGTGATGAAGGCCACCAAGGGCAAGGCCGATCCGCGCCGCGCCAACGAGGTGG
>JBIJCH010000080.1:0-7850 GCA_044344815.1 Flavobacteriales bacterium
CTGGTTGAGCAGGCCACCGACATCGCCCTGGAGCTCGCGGTGACCGTGGTGCGCGGCCGCGATGGTACCGTGGCCGTGTACGACCCGGTGGAGATGGTGTTCGACCCGGTGCTCAACCTCGTGGACCACCTGCAGGCCCCGGCCCGCGTGGAGGCCCGCATCACCACCGAGGCCCGTGCGCTCGCCACGCGTGTGGCCGCCGCCCTCGGCACGCCCGGCCTGCTCGCGGTGGAGATGTTCCTCACGCGCGACGGCCGCCTGCTCGTGAACGAGGTGGCCCCCCGCGCGCACAACAGCGGGCACCACACCATTGAGGCGTGCCCCAGCAGCCAGTTCGACCAGCTGCTGCGCGTGTACCTGGGCCTTCCCCTCGGGGACACACGCCTGCGGGGGATGGCCGCGATGATCAACCTGGTGGGCGTGGACGGAAGCGGCGAGCCCGAACTGCGGGGCGCCGGCGCGATCATGGGTATCCCCGATGCCCACATCCACCTGTACGGCAAGCACGAGACCCGCACCGGGCGGAAGATGGGCCATGTGACCGTGCTGGCGCCTGACCAACAAGCGCTGGACAACGGCATCGCCATCATCAAACGGAACGGACGTGTCGTGCCCCGGGCACAAAAGGCCACCCCACAACCCTGAACCAACGAACACCCCACCACGCATGGTAGGCATCATCATGGGAAGTCCGAGCGACCTGGACGTGATGCGCGAGGCCGCCGAGGTGCTGAGCACACTGGAGGTGCCCTATGAGCTCACGGTGGTGAGCGCGCACCGCACGCCCGACCGCATGGCCACCTACGCCACGACCGCGCGCGAGCGGGGCGTGCGCGTGATCATCGCCGGGGCCGGCGGCGCGGCGCACCTGCCCGGCATGGTGGCGGCCTACACCGCCCTGCCCGTGATCGGCGTGCCCGTGAAGAGCCGCAACAGCATCGATGGCTGGGATTCGCTGCTGAGCATCGTGCAGATGCCGGCCGGCGTGCCCGTGGCCACGGTGGCGGTGAACGGAGCGCAGAACGCCGGCATCCTCGCCGCGCAGATCATGTCCACCGCGGACGACGGTCTGGCGGCGCGCATCACCCGGTACAAGGAGGCGCTGCGCGAAAAGGTGCTCGACGGGGTGAAGGCCCTGCAGCAGCAGCACCCGAACGCGTTCGACCGATGAAGCAATGCGAAGGCCCATCGGGCAAGGCCCATGTGCTGCGCCTGATGCCGGGTGACGATGTGCGCCCGGCGCTGGAGCGCTGGTGCGAGGAACGCGCCATCGAGGCCGCCGGCATCGTGAGCGCGGTGGGTTCCCTGCGGAGCGCGCACCTGCGCTACGCCGGGCGCGCTGATGGCATCATCACCGACGGCGACCTTGAGGTGTGCGCGCTTTCCGGCACCCTATCCCGCCACGGGATGCACCTGCACGGCATCATCGCCGACCGGGACGGACGCACCATCGGAGGGCACCTGCTGGGTGGCTGCATCGTGCGCACCACGTTGGAGCTCATCGTGCTCGAGGTGGACAACGTGCGCATGCTGCGCTCGAAGGACCCCGACACCACATACGACGAACTGGACCCGCGCCCCCTGGGCGAACGGTGATCACGGCTCGATCGTGATCGTGGTACGCTCCACGCGTACGAACGGATGGATCTCGTCCACATCGGCATTGCGCAGGGCGATGCAGCCCCAGGTCCAGTCCACGCCCTGCACGATCCAGTCGTCCATGCCCTCGGGCACGCCATGGATGCCGATCTCCCCACCGATGTCCGCCCCATCGGGGATCAACCCGGCCGCGCGACGCTCGCGGAACCTGCGCCAGCTCTCGTCATTGGGATAGTCGATCCAGATGAACTTGTGCCATTGGTCGTGCACCCGCTTGCCCCGGAAGGTGAAGACCCCCTCGGGCGTACGGCGGTCGCCCTGCATGAACTTGTCTCCCACAGGGTTCTCGCCGAGCACGCAGGGATACCGCTTGAGCACCGTGTCAACGCCGGCATGACCCGGCAATGCACCGAGCACCTCGAAGACCCGCAGCGACTTGATCACGCGGAAGCGGATCCGCGCGGGATCGATCCCCAGCGAATCGACCAGGCGCTGCAACGGAACGGGCGTGGTGGAAGGCTCATCGACCACCGCAGCGGTCGCAGGAACCGTGGTGACGGTCTCCCCCGCCTGCCGCTGGCACGCGGCGACGAGGGGAAGCAGGAGCGAAAGCAACAGGAGGCGCATGGGCCGTTCGTACGATCATCAACGCCAATGCGCCTCCCTGTCGCATGTAACGGTCAATCCACCACCACGGGGAAAGTGACCTCGATGTCCGTTTCACCGCCCGCGTTGGTGATGTCACCGGCCTCGACACCGGGCGCCGTCTTATCCGGCTCGTGCCGCAGGGTGACCGTCAGCGCACCGGCGCCCGGGGCGCCCACGAAGCACGCGGACAGCAACCCGATGGGGAGGCCGTTCGCATCGGCATCGCTGTAGGCGAAGGTCAGGTCGGCGCCGGTCACCGCAAAGAAGAACTGGTGTTCAGCGCCCTCTGCGAGGATCTCGGCGGTGATGTCCTCCGCAGGGGTGACGCTCTCGTCGAGCACCTCGATGTTCACGTCGTAGATGGAATCCGCGGAGAGCGTATCCGCCGTGATCACCGGGGCCTGCCCACCCGGTCCGTCCACATCGGTGAAGGTCATGTACTTGTACTCGGCGAACGACGCTGTGTTGAAGGTGAGCCTCACGGTGGTGATCAGCTCCTCCTCATTCACGGGCGGGGCCGGTGTCATGGGGTCCTCCTCGTCCTTACGGCAGCCGGTGAGGATCAGTGCGCCGGCCAGTAAGGCGAGGGTTCCGTCACGCAGCAGGCTGCGGTGATGGTTCACGTACATGGAGTTGGTCTTCAAGGGGTTCATGGTGTTGGTCTTCATGGTGATCAAGGTGTTGGTTCCGTGTTTCCTGTGTCGTTGTGTGTGTCCGTCCTTCCGTGTCCTTGTGGTCCATGCCATCATCGGTCCGACCGGCCTCGCCCGAAGGCGTACCGCACCCACAGGGCCAGGTCGGCGCCACGTGCATCGGCGTAATACCGGAAGCGGTCGAGGTACTCGCGGTAGGCGGTGTTGAGGAGATTGCTGCCCTGGAGGCCGAAGCGGAGCTCGTTCCTTCCTACCGGCAGGGTGGCTCCCAGCGAAAGCCCGAGCAGCTGGTATCCCGCCGGCGGATCCATGTAGTCAAGGCCGACAGGATATCTGGATTGGTGAAGAACGATGGTGCCTGAGACCACGGCCTCGATGTCGCGCCAGCGTCCCGCCGCCCGACGCGACCAGCCGAGGCCAAGCTCGCCGCGATCGGCCGGCATCAGGAACAGCCATTCATCGGCCACGCGATCACGCCCGCGCACCAGGCTCCAGCGCCCGCGCAACGACCACGGACCGGTCAGCAGCATGGTCACACCCAGGTCGGCGCCGTGCATGCCGGCATCGGTGGCCACGTACCGGAACGCAGGGAACGCCCCGCGTATGGTGAGCAGGTAACCATCGGGCCGCAGATAGATGAAGTCGGCGATGCGGGAGGCGTACACGGTGGCCACAGCGCGCACGCGCCCCTGCCACCAGGAACCGTCCATCTCGACCGAGGCCTTCAGCATGCGTTCGCTGCCGAGCGTGGGGTCGCCGTACTCCAGGGCCGCCGCCCCATGGTGCAGCCCCTCGCTGTACAGTTCGCTCACGTGCGGCGGGCGATAGGCCGTGCTAAGGCCACCGCGCACCACCAGGCTGTCGCGTACGGTCCAGTTGCCGCCCACGCTCCAGGCATGGTTGGTGAACCGGTGACCCGGGGTGATGAGCACATCGTTCGCGTCGTACTTCCACACATCGATGCCGGTGGCCTCCAGACGCGCTCCGGCCTCCAGCTCGAGGCGGTCGCCGATGGGGAAATGCTCCAGCACGAAGACCCCCGCGGTGCGCTTGCTGTGATCGGGGATGAGCGGCCGGACCCCGGTGCCCGGCATGTTGCTGTTCTCCTGCCACAGCCCGTTGACGCCGACCTTGCCGTGCACGTGCGGACCGAGGTAGTGCTTCAGCACCAGGTCGGCGGTATGCGTGGTGAGGAAGAGGTCGATGGCGGGGCGCTCGGTCCGCCCTGCGCGGCGGATGTCGTACTCCTGCCGGTCGTCCGCCTGGTAGGCATAGGTGAGCACCAGTTCGGAGCGGTCGGAGGTGCGGTAGGTCGCTTCGCTGCGCAGCAGGTGGTGCTGGACGGTCTGTCGCGGAGCCGCGATGGTGTACGTGAACGGCGCCACGTACCAGGGCTCCTGCCGCTCGATGGCCGCTTCGAGGTCGGTGAGGTTGCCGATGTGGGAGGCGCGCAGGATGCCCAGCTCACGGGCGAACCAGCTGTAGTTGAGGTCGACCCCGCCCCGGTGGCGGTGCCAACCCAGCGCGGCGCTCACACCGGCCTCGCGCACACCGGTGTTGCTCAGCACATAGACCGGAGCCTCCGAGTCACCGAGCAGCCGGCCACCGCCCTGCACACGCCACCCCGCCCCGCGCAGGCCCGGAACGGTGCCCTGCAACAGCCCGTTGAAGGCGCCACCGCGACCGTTCCACAGTCCGGCTCCGCGCACCTCACCGGAAAGCCCGCCCTCGCGCGGCACCGGTGCCGGGGTGGTCACCACCACACCGCCCATGGCATCGGCCCCGTACTGAACGGATGCCGCGCCCTTCACCACCTCGATGCGGTCGGCGGCGAACGGGTCGAGGTTCGGCGCGTGCTCGGTACCCCACTGCTGGTCCTCCTGGCGCACCCCCTGGTTCAGGATCAGCACCCGGTTGCCGTACAGCCCGTGGATCACGGGTTTCCCGATGGTGGGCCCCGAGGAGAGGACGGTGACGCCGGGCACAGCTTTCAACACATCCGTTATCGTGGCACCGGTCCCTTGTTCACGCGCGGCCCTGTCGACCTCCACACGCGACAGGCCGACGTTCTCATCCGGACGCTCACGCACCACCTCCAGGTCACGCAGTTCCTGCTCGTGGTGCTCGAGGAACAGGTCGCGCCGCATGTCGCGCTCGATCCGCACCTTCAAGGTGGCCGGTTCGCAGCCCAGGTGCGCCACGCGAACGGTATGTTCCCCCGGACAGATGCCTGTGATGCGATAGGCGCCCTGTGCATCGGCCTGCGCTGCCAGGCCGGCCTCCAGAAGGCGCACTTCAGCGTAGGCGAGGGCCGTACCATCATGGTCGTCGAGCACGCGGCCCGAGAGCACGAGGTCGCAAGGCTGCGCCATGGAGGGCAGCCCCAACAGCAGGGGGATGAACGGCCTGAGATGATGCACGTGTACGTATGGCCGTGCAGGGCCAATGGGAACGGGTGTGATGTGGAAGCGCCGGCCGCGGAAGCGCGCACCGGCATGGGCGTTGTTCCTCAGCCCCGCTGCGGCGGGCCTCTTACGGAACCGGCATCCATGGCCCCGGGGAGCGCACGGAACACCACGACCTCGCCCCGTTCGACCGGACCGGCGATGCGCAAGGCCATGCGCACCTGGCCTTCAGCCGGAACCGATGGCATCACCTGATCACATACCGGACAGTGATCATCCGCATGGACCACCAGGCCTTCAGGCTCGTGGTGGGCCGCTTCCGCTCGGGCGCAATCATGCGTCCACGCGGCCGGGAGGCTCAGGAAAGCCATCACCAGCAGAAGGACCAAGGCGGAGGCCCGGCGGATCATGATGCGAAGATAGCCCCTGGGGAGGTCCTTGAACCGCCCGCGGTTCATGAACCGTGCGTCACGCGACCACCATCCCGCAACGGCAGATGGTATCTTTCCGGTCATCATGGTGCTCTACCCGACCTGCAGCATGTGGCTCCGGCGTTCCATGTTGATCATGGGCGTGCTGGCGGCCTGCTGTACCCAGGCATGGGCGCAGATCCTGCAAGGTCCGGATGCGCTGGCCGCGGACCTGTGCGCCTGCATGGACCATGTGGATACCCGCGCATCGGACGCCAGCGTGAACGCAGCGGTGAAAGGATGCCTTGAATCGGCGGTGCTCCGATATCCGGCGGCCGTGAACCGGTTGCTCGCCGGCCAGCCCGGCACCGGGGACCGCGCTTATGCCCTGGGCCGTTCACTGGGGTCGTTGCTGCGCAGGGATTGCCCGGGCTTCGATGCTGTGCGGGTAAGGTTGCAGCAGGCGCAGGGTGCCGCCCCGGCAAAACGAGGCACGTTGTAGGTCAGGCCGTCTGCGCCATCTTTGGGCGACATCGCAGGCCATGGCTCCCATTGCACCCTTGAAGCACATCGCGGTATTCACCTCGGGCGGGGATGCCCCGGGCATGAACGCGGCGGTGCGGGCCGTGGTGCGGTCCGCGCATTTCCACGGGTTGAAAGTGAGCGGGATCATGGGCGGCTACGACGGGATGATCCGCGGCGACCTGAGGCCCCTGGGCCTGCGTGATGTGAGCAACATCGTGCAGCGCGGCGGCACCATCCTGCGATCGGCAAGGAGCGAACGGTTCCGCACCCCCGAAGGGCGTGCCGAGGCGAAGGCCGCGCTCGACCGCGCCGGCATCGACGGTATGGTGGCCATCGGCGGCGACGGCACCTTCGCCGGATCGCTGGTCTTCGAGGCTGAGCATCGCGTACCCACCGTTGGACTTCCGGGCACCATCGACAACGACCTGGCCGGCACGGACCTCACCATCGGGTTCGACACGGCCGTGAACACCGCCATGGAGGCGATCGACCGCATCCGTGACACGGCATCGTCCCATGACCGCCTCTTCTTCGTGGAGGTGATGGGGCGCGACACGGGCTTCATCGCCCTGCATGGCGCGTTGGCCTCCGGTGCGGAGCAGGCGCTTGTGCCGGAGCAGCTCCAACGGGTGGACGACCTCATCGCGGACCTGAAGGCACAGGCCGGGAGCAAGGCCTCGAGCATCGTGGTGGTGGCCGAGGGCGATGAGGAGGGCGGTGCCTTCACGATCGCCCAGAAGGTGAAGGCCAGCCTGCCAGAGCGCGACATCCGGGTCACCGTGCTGGGCCATGTACAGCGCGGTGGCAGCCCCACGGCCACGGACCGAATCCTGGCAAGCCGGTTGGGTGTGGCGGCCGTGGAGGCGCTGCTCGCCGGCCGGCGCAATGTGATGGCCGGCGTGGTCAATGGCAATGTGGTGCTCACGCCGTTCGAGGAGGCCATCGGTCACCGCAAGGAACTGCCTGCGGACCTGATCCGGATCATGCCGATCCTCTCGATCTAGGGCACCTCAACGAAAAGCGGCCCGCCGTAGCGGGCCGCCTCCATCCGACCTGGAGCTCGTCACTGCCTGATGAGCCGGGTCTGCGCCAGCGGTCTGCCTTCCGCATTGAGCGCCATTACGATGTAAGTGCCTTGGGCCACGTGCGTGAGGTCGACCCGCTGCCATACCGAGGTGCGGAACACCTCCTTGCCGGACAGGTCCACGATACGCAGGCTCTTCACGTTCGGATCGGTGATGATGACGGTGAGCACATCGACCACCGGGTTGGGGTAGAGCGTCATCACCAGGACCTCCGTGGCCTCCGCGATGCTGTTGAGGCCCTCGCAGGCATCACCGATGCCGTTGCCATTGGAATCCGTCTGGTCACCATTGGCCACCCAAGGGCAGTTGTCGCACACATCGCCCACGCCGTCCGTATCGAAGTCGGACTGGTCGGGGTTGTAGAGACCGGGGCAGACGTCCTCGCAATAGGTGAGCCCGTCACCGTCCGCATCGGCGTTGGGCACCAGGCCCGTGTTACCGCCGGTGCACACGCCGCAGTCATCGATGGCCGCGGTACCGCCCACCACGCCGGCGCAATCGACCGCCACACCCATGCATTCGCAC
>JBIJCH010000281.1:0-3790 GCA_044344815.1 Flavobacteriales bacterium
GAAGTCGTTGACGATCTCGGTGGTGGAGGAGACCTCCGTACCCTTGACCGTGGCGCGCACCCGGTAGCGGTGGTCCTGCACGAGGTCGGCGGTGGTCTTGAAATAGTACACCGTGTGCACCGGGTTGTAGAAGGTGCCCTCCAGGCGGTCATTCAGCACGCTGTCCTGCAGGGTGTAGGTGTTCACCACGGTGCTGCCGTCGAGCTCCTCCACCACCGCGTTCTGCAGCTGGCCGGGGGCGTACTCGTTGGAGTCGGGGATCTGGGCGTAGAGGAAGGCATCGCCCTCGCCCAGGAAGGCCTTGTTGATGAGCACCCAATGGGTGCGCTCGGTGCGGTTCAGCAGGCTGTAGACGACGGGGATCTCCTTGTAGGGGGCGTTCACCTCGAGGTCTGAGCTGCACCCCGCCAGGGAGGCGGCCGTGGCGGTGAAAAGCACCGTGTTCTTCCAGTTGCGCATGCGGGTATCGCCGAACGGCGGGCGCCAAAGATAGCCGGATCGCCAAGCGGCCGGCCGTCCGCCACAGCCTTCCTGCCGCGTTCCTATACGGGTCCATGCCCGGAGCGCCCGGTGGGGGATGCGTAGCTTCGCCCCACCCCCAAGCCCAGGCCATGAGCGTGATGAAGGACGTGAAGCGCGTGACCACCCACGTGCTGCAGGAGATGAAGGAGCACGGCGTGAAGATCGCGATGCTCACGGCCTATGATTATTCGCTGGCCCGGCTCGTGGACGCGGCGGGCGTGGACGTGATCCTGGTGGGCGACAGCGCGAGCAATGTGATGGCCGGGCACGAGACCACCCTGCCCATCACCCTCGACCAGATGATCTACCACGCCAGCAGCGTGGTGCGCGGTTGCGAGCGCGCGCTCATCGTGGTGGACCTTCCCTTCGGCACCTACCAGGGCAACAGCAAGGGAGCGCTCAACTCGGCCATCCGCATCATGAAGGAGAGCGGTGCCCACGCGGTGAAGCTGGAAGGCGGGCGGGAGGTGCTCGATTCGATCGGCCGCATCCTCACCGCCGGCATCCCCGTGATGGGCCACCTGGGACTCACCCCGCAGAGCATCTACAAGTTCGGCACCTACGTGGTGCGGGCCCGGGAGGAACAGGAGGCCGCGCGCCTGAAGGAGGATGCGAAGCTGCTGGAGGAGGCCGGTTGTTTCGCGCTGGTGCTGGAGAAGATCCCCGCGAAGCTCGCCGCCGAGGTGGCCGCCAGCGTCCGCATCCCCGTGATCGGCATCGGCGCCGGCAATGGTGTCGACGGCCAGGTGCTGGTGCTGCACGACATGCTCGGCATCAACCACGAGTTCAAGCCCCGGTTCCTGCGGCGCTACGCCGAGCTGCACGAGGTGATCACCGGGGCGGTGGGCCGTTACATCAACGACGTACGCACGCGTGACTTCCCCAGTGCCGACGAGCAGTACTGAGGGCCTGCCGGTCCTCTTCCAGGACGACTTCATCGTGGCGGTGAACAAGCCGCCCGGAGTGCCTTCCCAGCCCGATGCCACGGGCGACCCCGATGCCATGGTGCTGACGGGCATGCGCGGGCTGCGGCTGGTGCACCGGCTCGACCGGCCCGTGGGCGGTGTGCTGCTGTTCGCCCGCGACGAGGAGTCCCTGCGCAGCCTGAACGAGGCCTTCGCCCAGCGCCGGGTGCGCAAGCGCTATCGCGCGATCGTGGAGGGCCCATGGCAGGGTCCCGGCCTGCTCGAGCACTGGCTGGTGCACGATGCGAATGCCCGGCGGGCGAGGGTGGTGCAGCCCGGACGCAAGGGGGGCTTCCCGGCGCGCCTGCAGGTGCAGAGGAGGGCCGCTTCCACCAGATCCGCTCGCAGCTCGCGGCCTCAGGGAATCCGATCAAGGGGGATGTGAAGTATGGCGCCCGGCGGGGCGAGGCCGACCGCAGCATTTCGCTCCATGCCTGGCGGATCGAGCTGGAGCATCCGGCGCTGGGCGGAACCCTGGTGATCGAGGCGCCTGTGCCCGCCACCGGGCTTTGGTCGCGCTTGCAGCCGGGGGCCTGATCCCTACATGGGGTCCACGTCGATCACCAGCTGCACGGACCCGTGCTCGGGCATGCCGAACACGCGGTCGATGGCCTCGCTCAACAATGTCTTCTCGCGCTGGTAACTGGAGCGCGGCAGCTTCAGCAACAGGGTGCGCAGGTGCTTGTCGCGCACGCGGGCCACGGGCGGAGCCTCGGGTCCCAGCACGCGCTCGCCGAACACCGGCCGAAGCAGCGCCGCCAACGCCTGTCCGGCGGCCATCACGCGTTGCTCGTCGCGGTGCTTCAGGGTGAGCTCCACCAGGCGCGTGAACGGCGGGTAGCCATGGGCCCGTCGCAGCTCCAGTTCGCGGCGGTACATGCCCTCGCTGTCGTGCGCCACCACCAGGTCGATCACCGGGTGGTGGATGTCGCGGGCCTGTATGTACACCGTGCCCGGCGAGCGGCTCCGCCCGCTGCGGCCGGCCACCTGGGCCATGAGCTGGAAGGCCCGCTCGTGGGCGCGCAGGTCGGGGAAGCGGAGCAGGCCGTCGGCGTTGAGGATGCCCACCACGGTGACGCGTTCGAAGTCGAGCCCCTTGGTCACCATCTGGGTGCCCACCAGCACGTCGACGCGCCCTTCGCCGAAGGCGCCGAGGATGCGCTCCAGCGCCTGCTTGCCGCGGGTGGTGTCCTGGTCCATGCGGACCACGCGTGCCTCGGGCAGCAGCTCGGCGAGCTCCTCCTCGATCTTCTCGGTGCCGAAGCCGATCATGCGCAGCCGGGCGCCACCGCAGCTGCCGCAGGTGACCGGCGGGGGATAGGTGCGGCCGCAGTAGTGGCAGCGCAGGTCGTGGTCGCGCTTGTGGTAGGTGAGGCTCACATCGCAATGGTCGCACTGCGGCACCCATCCGCAGGTCTCGCACTGCCACACCGGCACATAGCCGCGGCGGTTCTGGAAGAGGATGGCCTGCTCGCCACGCGCGAGCGCCTGCTGCAGGCCCTCGAGCAGCGGCGGGGCGAAGTGGCCGCGCATGGCCTTGCGGCGCTGGGCATCGGCCAGGTCCACCCGCACGATGGCGGGCAGTTCGGCATCGCCGTAGCGGGTGCGCAGTTCCACCAGGCCGAACTTGCCGGTGCGGGCGTTGTACAGGCTCTCCAGGCTGGGGGTGGCGGAGCCGAGCAGCACGCGGGCCCGGTGCAGCGTGCCCAGCACGAGCGCCATGTCGCGGGCGTGGTAGCGGGGGGCGGGGTCCTGCTGCTTGTAGCTGGGGTCGTGCTCCTCGTCCACCACCACCAGCCGCAGGTCGGTGAAGGGGAGGAAGAGCGCCGAGCGCGCCCCGATCACCACCGGATGGGACGCGGGGTCGCGCAGCATGCGCAGCCACAGCTCGGTGCGCTCGCGCTGCGGCAGGCGTGAGTGGTACACGGCCACACCCTCGCCGAACCGCGCCCGCAGCCGGCCGATCATCTGCGTGGTGAGGGCGATCTCGGGCAGCAGGTAAAGCACCTGGCCACCGCCGGCGATGGCCTCCTCGATGAGGCGTGCGTACAGTTCGGTCTTGCCCGAAGCGGTGACGCCCCGCAGCAGCATGTGGTCGTGCGTGGCGAACCCCTGCTTCAGCCCCGCCAATGCCTCCTCCTGCGCGGGGCTCAGCACCAGGCCCCGGCCCGCCACGATGCCGGTGGGCGGCGCATCGGCCGGGCGCTCGGTGAGCCGCAGCACGCCCTTGTCCACCAGGGGGCGCAGGTGCGCGGCCGTGGCCCCGCTGCGCGCGAGCAGCTTCTCGCGCTCCACGGGCCGGG